>DASUIL010000090.1:0-4594 GCA_036273075.1 Fluviicoccus sp.
GACTATGTGCCCGCCGCCGACCGGCGGCTGGCACGGGAAACCGCCCGCCGCTTGCGCGAGGAAGGCTACATTCCCTGGGTCAGCACGCCGGAACTGGACCAGCTGGGCGTGGGCAATGCCGAAGTGCTGCCGCGCCGGGTACTGGTGCTGTATAACCCGGCGGAAAGCCCCGACCTGCATTACAGCGACGCCGTCCGCTTCCTGGGCATGCCGCTGGCCTGGCTGGGCCTGACGCCCGATTATGTGCCGGTCACCGGCCCCCTGCCCGCCTTGCCGCTGACCGGCCGCTATGCCGGGATTGTCAGCTGGATCAACAGTGACGAATTGCCCGGGGCCGCGCGCTATGCCCGCTGGCTGCAAGGTCAGGTGGAGGCCGGGATGCCGCTGGCGGTGTTCAGCCGCTTCGGGGTGCCCGCCGACGACCCGCTTTACGCCGCCCTGGGCTTGCAGTCCTTCGAGCCGGAAAAGGCGTCGGCGCCCACCGTGCTGGCGCAGGCGGCGATGATGGGCTTCGAGCTGCCGGTGATGCCGCGCGCCGGGGAAATCCCACCGTTGCGGCTGCGTGGCGGCGGCAATACGCTGCTGACGCTGGCCTCGCCGGCCGGACAGAAATTCCATCCGGCGGCCTTGATGCCCTGGGGCGGCTACAGCCTGGCTCCCTATACCGTGGGCTCGCTGCCCGGGCAGGACAACGGCGAGCGCTGGTACCTCAATCCGATCACTTTCCTGCAGCAGGCCCTGAAACTGGACAGCCGCACGCCGGTTCCCGACATCACCACGGAAAACGGACGCCGCCTGCTGATGGCGCATGTCGACGGCGACGGTTTTGCCAGCGCCGCCGAACGCCCCGGCGCGCCGTCCAGCGGCGAGGTGCTGCGCGACGCCATCCTGAAGAAATACCCCTTTCCCACCACCTTTTCGGTGATCGAGGGCGAGACCGGCAAGGCCGGACTTTACCCGGAACGTTCCGCCGCGCTGGAAAAGGTTGCCCGCGACATCTTCGCACTGCCGTGGGTGGAAGCCGCCAGCCATTCCTTTTCCCACCCCTTCCACTGGGGCAAGGCGCAGGAGGCGTCCGACAACGGTGAAAGCTATCACCTGCCGATCCCCGGTTACGACTATCAGGTTGAACGCGAGATCGGCGGTTCGATTGACTACATCAACCGCCGCCTGACCCCGACCGCGAAACCGGTGAAACTGTTCCTGTGGACGGGCAATTGCGTCAGCACGCCCGAGGCGCTGGCGGCCGTCGCGCGCGCCGGGGTGCTGAACATGAACGGCGGCGACACCACCATTACCCGCAGCCGGAATTCCTGGACGGCGATCGCCGGACCCGGCCTGCCCCGCGAGGGCTACTATCAGGTTTTCGCCCCAAACCAGAACGAGAACGTCTATACCAACCTCTGGACCGGCCCCTTCTACGGCTACCGGCGGGTGATCGAGACTTTTGAGATGACCGAACGCCCCTACCGTTTCAAGCCGGTGGACATTTACTACCATGTCTACGCCGCCTCCAAGACCGCTTCGCTGCAGGCGCTGGATGAGGTTTACCGCTGGGCCGCCGCACAGCCGCTGCATCCGGTCCACGCTTCGGACTACGCGCGCAAGGCGCTGGATTTCAATGACTTCGTGGTGGCGCTGACCCCGGACGGCTACCGTCTGCGCGGCAACGGCGACCTGCGCACCGTGCGCCTGCCGGAATCCGGCGACGGCCCGGACCTGGCCGCCAGCCGCGATGTGGCCGGAATCGCTCCCGGACCGTCGGCGCGCTATGTCAGCCTGGCTTCCGGCGACGCGCTGCTGCGCCTGACGCCGGCGACCGCGCCCCTGCCCGCCCTGGAATACGCCAACGGCCGCCTGACCCGCTTTGAGCGCGACGGCCGCCGCTTGACCCTGGATGTGGACGGCCACGCGCCGTTGAAACTGGTTTTCAGCAACGCCGCCGCTTGCGTCGCCCGCTGGAACAACCGCCCGCTGCCCGCCACCCGTCAGGGTTCGCGCCTGCTGATCGAGACTGCCCGCCATGACCTCGCTGCGCTCCAGATCGACTGCCCGCGCTGAGCGGCGGCTGCGCTTCGCGGGCGGCGGCCAGACCCTGGTCTTCGGCCTGACGGTGGTTCTGATATTGCTGATGATGTTTCCCGGCCAGATCCTGCAACGCCGCCTGGAGCATGCCGCCGCCAGCGATTCGCTGACCGTGGCCTACCTGACCGCCTGGCTGCGCGCCAAGCCGGAAGACCGACATGTGCGCCTGCAGCTGGCCTCGCACTTGTATGCCGGCGGTGAAATCCCGCGCGCCTGGCATACCCTTCAACCGCTGCTGGGCGGCTTCGAGAGCCTGGAGCCGGATGACGCCTTCCGGGCCTCGCTGCTGCATCTGGACCTGCTGGAGCGACTGTTGTGGACGACGACGCCCGGCACTGTCGACTTCATGCACCGGCAGAATGACTTCCTTGAGGAACTGCGACGTCTGGCCATGCACCCGGCCTTCCAGAACCGGCTGGCGCATTTCGCCGCGCGCGCCGCCGCCATGGGGGAAACCTCGCTGGCGCGCAAGCTCTACCTGAAGCTGATCTACAGCGACCGGCCGCAGGACATGGCCTGGTACCGGCAGGCCGCCAACCTGTCGCTGGCGGAGAACAACCCGGCCCAGGCGGCGCGCATCCTGCTGCTGGGGCTGCGCCTGAATTCATCGCCGGTACAGACGCGCGAACTGATGCTGGAAGCCTTCCGGCTGTTCCAGGCGGCGGACCGCCCCGAAGACGCGCTGCAGGCGGCGGCCGCGCACCGCGCGCGGCTGGAAGCCGACCCGATGCTGCTGGAAGCGCTGGTGCGGCTGGCGCTGGCGGCCAACCGCCACGATCTGGCCGAATTCTATGTCGCGCTGTTGCTGCAACAGCGCATCCACGCCCCGGGAGCCACGCCATGAAACTGTTTCGGGCCATGCTGCTGCTGGGCCTGTGCGGCCGGGCGCTGGGTGAAACCGCGCTGCTGGACGAGCAGGCCGGCGCGCCGCAAACCCCTTTCGACAACAGCCGCTACAGCCTGGGCTTTGATGTCTATGTCGCGGGCGGCAAGCTGCCCGCCGCCTGGCAGGTGGCGCGCAAGGCGGTCAGCCTGCGTCCGGACGATCCGGTCTGGCTGAAGCGCTATGCGCAGGTGTCGGAATGGGTCGGCCAACCGGCGGAAGCCCTGACCGCCTGGCTGCGGCTGGCGCGGCTGGGCGGCGGCGAGGAAAGCTGGAACGCCGTCGGCCGCCTGGCGCCGATGCTGCTGGATGACGAGGCGCTGCTGGCCTACCGTCAGCGGCTGGCCGCCCGCCGCCCCGGCGACCGTGAAACGCTGGAGCGGCTGGTGGAGGTCTACGAGCGGCTGGGCCGCCCTGATGACGGACTGCGCTTCCTGAAAACCCTGGAAAACGCGGGCGGAGCGGTACTGGAAGCCGAAGCCGGGCTGGCCGAGCGCAGCGGCCGCGACGAAGCCGCGATCAACGCCCTGTCCCGCCTGCTGGCCAGGGGTGCGCCCGATGAGTCCCGCCTGCTGCGCCGCGCCACCCTGCAATACCGGCGCGGACAGCTGGCCGAGGCGCGCGCCGGGCTGGCCGCTGCCGAAAAGCGCATGCCCCCCACCGCGACCGGCTACTGGCAAACCTATGCCGAGCTGTCGCGGCTGATGAATGACGGCGACACCGCCCGCCGCGCCTATCAGGTGCTGGTCGATCAGGGCAAGGACGGCGAAGCGGAACTGTGGAACTACGCCGCGCTGCTGCAGGACAGCGATCCGCTGGCCGCCGCCGGTTTGCAGGAACGGCTGTTCCGCCGCTTCAGCCGGGACAACGGCGCGATCAACGCGCTGTCGCTGTGGCTGGCGGAGCGCGCCTGGGCGACGGCCGACGGCTTTCTGGCCGGACTGAGCGCCGATGAAGCGGCGCGGCTGGCGGACAACCCCGCCTTCCTGGAACAGCGCGCCCGCCTGCACTGGCTGCGCGGCCGGTTGGCCGAGGCCCGCCGCGATTACGCGCGCGGTCTGCGGCTGGCTCCCGACGCCGTCCGCCTGACGCAAGGGCTGGCCGGGGTGCTGCTGGAGCAGGATGACGCCGCCGCGCTGCGGCAACTACTGCAATCCCGCGACGCGCTGGCGCGGCGCACCGAGGCCTTGTGGCCGTCGTGGATCGCGGGCTGGCAGCGGCTGCGGCAACCGGCGCGGGCGCTGCCCTACCAATGGGCCTGGCAGCAGCGGCACCCGGATGACGCCGTGGCGGCGCTGGCGCTGGCCGACAGCCTGGAAGCCGCCGACCGGACGGACGAAGCCGCGCGCCTCCGCCGCCGGGTGCTGGCCCAGGCCGGAGGGCTGCTCGACGCGGAATCCCCGGACCGGCGGCGGCAGTTGCAGGACGCGCTGCTGGCGCTGAACCTGCCGCGCACCCGGCCGGAAGCGGCGCGCCGCCTGCTGGCCGCGCGGCTGGGCGCGGGCGCACCGGATGCCTTCAGCCGCGAACTGGCGCTGAGCTGGCTGCTGAACCATGATGCCGCCGACCAGGCGCGTGCGCTGGCGGCGCGCACCCCCTCGCCCCTGCCCGCCTGGGCCGGGCTGG
>DASUIL010000091.1:0-10796 GCA_036273075.1 Fluviicoccus sp.
TCAGTTTAAGCGCTAGAAATGCGCAAGGCTTGTTTTTAGATGTCAATAAGGTCGGGAAAAACCAATGGAGGATAGAGCCGCATGATGGCGACATCCGGCTGGAATATGAAGTTTATGCCTGGGATTTGTCGGTGCGGGGCGCCCATCTGGATCAAAAGCACGGCTATTTCAACGGGCCCTGCCTGTTCCTGGCGGTCGCCGGTCAGGAGAAGCTGCCGGTGACGTTGCATATCGAGCCGCCCGAAGGCGTGGAAGGCTGGCAGGTGGCGACCGGACTGAGGCCGCGCGCGACGCTGGCCAGCGGCTTTGGCGAGTACGAAGCGCCGGATTATGCCGCCTTGCTGGACTGCCCGGTGGAAATGGGCACTTTTGACGAGCTTTCCTTTCAGGCGGAAGGCGTGCCGCACCGGATGGTGCTGACCGGCCGCCAGCGCGCCGACAAATCCCGTCTGGCGCGTGATCTTGAAAGGATTACGTCGGCGTGTATCCGTTTCTGGGGCGACAGCGCGCCGTTCAGCGAATATCTCTTTCAGGTGATGGTGACCGCCAACGGTTACGGCGGCCTTGAACACGGCAATTCCACCAGCCTGCTGTGCTCCCGGGATGATTTGCCTTTGGCCAATGAGCCTGAAAGGCCGGGTGACAAGTACCGGACTTTTCTCGGTCTGTGCAGCCATGAATATTTCCATGCCTGGCTGGTGAAGCGCATCAGACCCGCCGTCCTGATGGAGCCGGATCTGGAGCGGGAAAACCATACGCCGCTGCTGTGGGTGTTCGAAGGATTCACATCCTATTATGACGACCTGATGCTCGCGCGCGCCGGGGTCATTTCACCGCAGGATTATCTTGAGTTGCTGGGGCAGCAGATTACCCGTCACCTGAAAACCCCGGGCAGGCATGTGCAGTCGGTCACTGAATCCAGTTTTGACGCATGGACCAAGTATTACAAGCCGGATGAGAACACCCCGAACAGCGTGGTCAGTTACTACATCAAGGGCTCGTTGATTGCGCTCTGCCTGGACCTGAGCCTGCGCGAACGGACTGAAAACCGGGTGACGCTGGATACCGTGATGCGGCACTTGTGGCTGGAGTTCGGCAAGGCCGGTGTAGGCGTGGAACCGGATTCGGTGCAGAAACTGGTGGAAAACCTCTCCGGGTCGGACTGGAGCGCTGAATGGCGGGACTGGCTGAATGGCACGGCGGAACTGCCCCTGCTGCCCCTGCTGGAATGCCGGGGGGTGAACGTGACGCTGAAGGCGGACAATGCGCCCGCCGGTCAGGTTTACGCGGCCCTGGGCGTGCGCGGTCAGGCTTCCGAGGGCGGGTTCCTGATCCAGAATGTCTGGCGGGGCAGCGCCGCCTCGGCGGCAGGTCTGTCCGCCGGCGATCTGGTCATAGCCGTTGACAACCTGAAAGTCAGTTCCCAATTGGAAAAAGTGATTGCCACTTATGCGGTAGGTGATACTCTTTGCATCCACGCATTCCGCCGCGACGAACTTATGCAATTCGACGTTCGTCTGCAGGCCGCTCCCTTTGAAACATGTGTGCTGACGATACCGGCCGATGGCGAGCGCCACGACCGTGTCGTGCAGTGGATTCTGGACAAATAACCGAGACAGGAGCCCCCCGATGGAACAGCCGGATTTCTGGAAAGACAAGTATCCCCAAGGCATTGCCCGCGAAATCAATACCGAGGTCTATCCCACGATCATGCATCTGTTCAAGGATGCCTGCCGCAAGTACGCCAACAAGCCGGCGTTCTCGAACATGGGCCGCACCCTGACCTTCGCCGAGCTGGACAAGTACAGCGCCGCCGTCGCCACCTGGTTCCAGCAGAATACCGACCTGCAGCCGGGTGACCGTGTCGCCGTGCAGATGCCCAACGTCCTTCAGTATCCGGTGGTGGTCTTCGGCATCCTGCGCGCCGGCCTGGTGGTGGTGAATACCAACCCGCTCTATACCGCCCGCGAAATGCAGCACCAGTTCAAGGATGCCGGTTGCAAGGCGCTGGTCGCCTTGGCCAATTTCGGCCATATGGTGGAAGAAGTGCTGCCGCAAACCGGCATCCGCTACCTGATCATGACCGAAGTGGGCGACATGATGCCGCCGCTGAAGCGCCTGATCGTCAACAACGTCGTGAAATACGTGAAGAAGATGGTGCCGGACTATGACCTGCCGACCGCCATTCCGTTCACCCGCCTGATTCGCGCCAACCCGCACAAGCTGAAGGAATACACCGCCAAGCCCGAGGATATCGCCTGCCTGCAGTACACCGGCGGCACCACCGGAGTGTCCAAGGGCGCCGAGCTGACGCACCGCAGCATTACCTCGAACATGATGCAGACGCACGCTTTCCTCAGCACCGCCTTGCAGCCGGGCCGCGAAGTGATGATCTGCCCGCTGCCGCTGTATCATATCTTTGCCTTCGGCGTATCGTGCATCGGCATGGTGCTGGGCATGCACACCGTTCTGATCACCAACCCACGCGACATTCCCGGTTTCGTGAAGGAACTGCAGCAGTGGGATTTCACCGCGATGATGGGTCTGAACACCCTGTTTGTGGCGCTGATGAACAACCCCGAGTTCCGCAAGCTGAACTTCAACAAGCTGAAGCTGACCATCGCTGGCGGCATGGCGATGCAGACCGCTGTTGCCAACGACTGGGAAAAGCTGACCGGCAGCAAGGTTTGTGAAGGCTATGGCATGACCGAGTCGTCGCCGGTGATCACCATCAACCCGCCGACCGCCATCCAGATCGGCACCATCGGCGTGCCGGTGCCGAACACGGAAGTGCGAATCGTCAATGACAACGGCGAAGACATGCCCCTGGGCGAAGCGGGTGAGCTGTGGGCTCGCGGGCCGCAGGTGATGAAGGGCTACTGGCAGCGTCCGGAAGCCACGGCCGATACCGTCACTGCCGATGGCTGGCTGAAGACCGGCGACGTGGCGATCGTGCAGCCGGACGGCTATATCCGCATTGTCGACCGCAAGAAGGACATGATCCTGGTGTCCGGCTTCAACGTCTACCCGAACGAGATCGAGGAAGTGGCCGTGCAGCACGCCGGAGTGCTGGAGTGCGCCTGCGTCGGTATTCCCGACGCCAAGTCCGGTGAGTCGGTGCGGCTGTTCGTGGTCAAGAAGGATGACAGCCTGACGGAAGAAGAGCTGATGATCCACATGAAGAACAACCTGACAGGCTACAAGGTGCCGAGGACGATCGTCTTCAAGACCGAACTGCCGAAGTCGCCGGTGGGCAAGATCCTGCGTCGCGAACTGCGCGACAAGGGTTGAGCCAGCTTCATCGGTCGTGACATGATGCCTGTCTCCGGACAGGCATTTTTTTTGGAGAATGGAATGAATATCGGGAAGGGAGTGATGGCGATGCTGCTGCTGACGGTATCGCTGACCGGGTGGGCCGGGCAAAAAGCGGGAGTCGTTACCCAGCTTGAGGGTGAAGTCAGCGTCCTGGACAGTCTGGGAGGCGCGCATGAGTTGCGACTGGGCAGTCCGGTCAGTGAAGGCGATACCCTGGTGACCGGCAAGACCGGACAGGTGCATCTGCGCATGGAGGATGACGGCTATCTGGCGGTGCGCGGCAATACCCGTCTGGTGATTGATACCTATCGCGCCGCCAACAAGGATGACAGCCGCAGCGTTTTGAAGTTGCTGCGGGGCTCATTCCGTTCGGTGACCGGATGGATCGGGCAACTGAATCCGGCCAATTATCAGGTGCGGACGCCGACGGCTTCGATCGGGATTCGTGGTACCGACCATGAGCCGGTGTTCATTCCGGAAGAGGAGGCCACGCCTGATGCGCCTGCCGGGACTTATGATCGCGTCAATGAAGGCGGTACGGTGCTGGAGTCCCAGGGGGAACGGGTGGATGTTGAGCCCGGGCGGGCTGCCTTTGCCCCGTTCCGGGACAGGCCGCGCTTGTTGCTGTCCTTGCCTCGTTTTCTGGAGAACCATCCGTTAATGGATGAGAAACTGGAGGCGCTGAAGCCGGAACTGAAAGCGAAAGTTCTGGAGCGGATTGAAATGATCCGCGGTCTGAAACGGGACTTGCTGGAGCGGCGGTTGAAACGGCGCCATCGTCATTGATTGCCTGTTTCCAATGAAAAAGCCCCGGCATGCCGGGGCTTTTTCATCATCCGGCCTGATCAGGCTTTTTTCACAAATTCGGACTTCAGCTTCATCGGGCCGATGCCGTCGATCTTGCAGTCGATGTCATGGTCGCCGTCGACCAGGCGGATGTTCTTGACCTT
This sequence comes from Fluviicoccus sp., assembly GCA_036273075.1. Classification (GTDB taxonomy): domain Bacteria; phylum Pseudomonadota; class Gammaproteobacteria; order Pseudomonadales; family Moraxellaceae; genus Fluviicoccus. Next base: position 4,266 of record DASUIL010000091.1, read on the forward strand.
GGTGCCGACCTTCACCACCAGCGAGGTGCCCTTGACCTTGAGGTCCTTGATGACGGTAACGGAATCGCCGTCCTGCAACAGGTTGCCGTTGGCGTCCTTGATGATCCGGACGTCATCGCCGCCTTCGGCAACGGCATCCTTCGACCATTCATGGGCGCACTCCGAGCAAATCACCATGCCGCCGTCTTCATAGGTGTATTCAGAGTTGCATTTGGGGCAATGGGGAAGATCGGACATGGTCTGCGCCTGGATAGTGGGGGGAGTAAGGGGCGCAAGGGTACAATAATAGCCCTGAAAAATAAACGGGTATGGCCGTTCAGAACACCATCACGTGGTCGACCCGGAATCGCCCATAACGGTAGACCAGCACCATTTCCGCCACAAAGTCGCCCGGGGCCTTGGTAAATGTCTGCCGCCAGACAATGGCGGCCGAGTCGGGGCGCTTGAAGACGGCGACCGGTTCGCGCGTGGCGAAGAACCCCTTTTCGGCCTGATATTCGCGGCAGACGTACTCCAGATGCTCCGGCGTGACGATAGCCTTGGCGCGATCGGTGAAGTCGCGGACATGGGCGGTATGGTCGATGCGGGTGGAGGCATCCATCAGGTTGTCCATGATGGGATTGGCGATGGCGAGGATTTCATCATCGGACAGGGTCTGGAAGTTCATGGGCACACGGCTAAATCAGAAAAGTATTCCCGAAAGATAGCAACCAGGATGCATCCGCGATAGCTATCGGGGTAAATTCGGGCCTTTCTGTATTTTTGACAGCGAGCATGCATGATGAGCAATGAACTGGTGATCACCGATATCGTGGTTGGCGAAGGCAAGACGTGCGTGAAGGGCGCGCTGATTACGGCGCATTACACCGGCTGGCTGCTGGACGGCACCAAGTTCGATTCCTCGGTGGATCGCGGTCAGCCGTTCCAGTGCGTGATCGGGACCGGCCGGGTGATTCAGGGCTGGGACCAGGGCATGATGGGCATGAAGGTGGGCGGCAAGCGCAAACTGACGGTGCCCTCGCATTTGGCTTATGGCGCGCGCCAGGTGGGGCCATTGATCAAGCCGAACTCGGATCTGGTGTTCGAGATTGAGTTGCTGGACGTGAAGACGCGCGATGAGTGAGGCGGTTTCCGCTAAACTACGCGCCCGATTCCGTCCCTGTTGATCCGTCCCTATGCAAAAGGCCGCCTTTTTCGCCGCCCTCGATACCTGCCTGGTCGCTGACCGCCCGCGCCTCATCGGTCGCTGGCAGCGACTGCGCGGCGTCGACCCCGGTAAACGCGAGGAAGCGGTCGCGCAATTGCAGGGACTGATCGAACAATCCCAGGCCCGCGTCGCCAAGCGCCATGCCGGTCTTCCGGAAATCTGCCTCAACGACGACCTGCCGGTCAGCGCCCGCGCCAACGACATAATTGCGGCCATTCGTGAGCATCAGGTCGTTGTGGTCGCCGGGGAAACCGGCTCCGGGAAAACCACGCAGCTGCCGAAACTGTGTCTGCTGGCCGGTCGCGGCCGTACCGGCTACATCGGCCACACCCAGCCGCGACGGCTGGCGGCGCGCAGTGTCGCAGCGCGTATCGCCGAGGAACTGGGCAGCCCGCTGGGCGAAGTGGTGGGTTTCAAGGTGCGCTTCAGCGAAGCCATCAACCCTGACGGCTATGTGAAGCTGATGACTGACGGCATCCTGCTGGCGGAACTAACCGGCGACCGCTATCTCAATGCCTATGACACCCTGATCATCGATGAAGCGCATGAGCGCAGCCTCAATATCGATTTCCTGCTGGGCTATTTGCGGCAACTGCTGGACAAGCGCCCCGACCTGAAAGTGGTGATCACCTCCGCGACACTGGATGTGGAGCGCTTCAGCCGTCACTTCAACAACGCGCCGGTCATCAACGTCGAGGGCCGCACCTTCCCGGTGGAGTTGCTGTACAGGCCCATTTCCGAAGAGCCGGTCAAGTCCGACGAGGACGACAGCTTCGAACAGCTGGAAGACGCCTTGCCGCGCGCCGTGCTGGCGGCGGTAGAGGAGTGTGTGGAGCATGGTCGTCGCTCCGGGCGGCCGGGGCACGGTGACATCCTGATTTTCGCCAGTACCGAGCGGGAAATCCGTGAACTGGCGGAAACCTTGCGCAAGTACGGCCCGCAACATACGGAAGTGCTGCCGCTGTACGCGCGTTTGTCGCTGAACGAGCAGCAGAAGATTTTCCACCCGACCGGCAAGGGACGCCGCATCGTCATCGCCACCAACGTCGCGGAAACCTCGCTGACGGTGCCGAACATTTATTATGTGATCGACCCCGGTTTTGCCCGTATCAGCCGCTATTCCTACCGGTCACGGGTGCAGCGGCTGCCGATCGAGGCGGTGTCGCAAGCGGCGGCGAACCAGCGCAAGGGGCGTTGCGGCCGTATCGCGCCCGGCGTCTGCATCCGCTTGTACAGTGAAGAGGATTTTCTGGGCCGTCCGGAGTTCACCGAGCCGGAAATCCGCCGCACCCACCTCGCGTCCGTAATCCTGCAAATGCACTCCCTGGGGCTGGGGGACATCAGCCAGTTCCCGTTCGTGGAGCCGCCGGACAGCCGTTTCAGCAATGACGGCGTACGTGTGCTGGAAGAACTGGGCGCGCTGGATGATGATCACAAGCTGACCAATCTCGGCCGCCAGCTCAGTCGCTTCCCGCTGGACCCGCGTCTGGCGCGGATGATCATTGCCGGGGCACATAACGGTTGCCTGGATGAGATGCTGATGATCGTCAGCGCCATCAGCGTGCAGGATCCGCGCGAGCGTCCGCCGGAAAAGCAGACCCAGGCCGACCAGAAGCACGCGCTATTCCGTGAGCCGGATTCCGATTTCCTGTTCTATGTGAAGCTGTGGCGAACCTTCGAGGAAGTGCGCGGCGACCTGAGTGAAAACCAGCGGCGGCAATGGGCGAAGACGCACTTCATTTCCTACCTGCGGCTGCGCGAATGGAAGGAGACGCACCACCAGTTGCTGATTGTCTGCAAGGAATTCAACCTGGTCCGCAACAGCGAGCCGGCGAATTACGAAACCATTCACCGCGCCTTGCTGTCCGGCCTGCTGGCGCAGATTGCGCATAAGGGCGATGACCGCGAGTTCATCGCCGCCCGCAACCAGAAGGCGAAGATTTTTCCCGGGTCGATCCTGCACAAGAAGTCGCCGCCGTGGGTGATGGCCTCGGAAGTGGTGGAAACCAGTCAGGTTTACTTGCGCACCGTCGCCAAGGTGGAGCCGGAGTGGATCGAGCAGGAAGGCAAGCACCTGCTGAAGCATCATGTCTTCGAACCGCACTGGGAAAAGGGGCAGGGCCGGGTGATGGCTTACGAGCAGCTGTCGCTGTTCGGGCTGATCGTCAATCCGAAGCGCAAGCTGAGCTACGAGAAGGTCAATCCGGTCGAGGCGCGGGAAATCTTCATCCGCAGCGCGCTGGTGGAAGGCGACATCAACCTGAAGGCTGCCTTCCTCAAGCACAACCGGCAACTGGTGGATGACATCACCCGCGTTGAGGACAAGGTGCGGCGGCGCGATTTGCTGGTGGATGACGAAGTACTGTATGCCTTCTATGACCGGCTGGTGCCGCCGACCATCGCCAATGCCCGCGCTTTTGATGGCTGGCGCCATGATGAGGAACGCAAGCATCCTGAAATCCTGTTCCTGAAACCGGAAGACCTGCTGACCGGTGACAGCCTGCCCGCCATTGATGAGTATCCCGACCATCTGGATATCAGCGGCCTGCGGTTGCCGTTGAGCTATCGATTCGACCCCAGCGCAGAAGACGACGGCGTAACGGTCAGCGTGCCGTATACGGTGTTGCCGCAGATTTCGGCGGCGGCCTTGTCGTGGTTGGTGCCCGGGCTGCTGGCCGACAAGGTGGAGGCGCTTTTGAAGGCTTTGCCGAAAGCCTTGCGTCGGCAGTTGGTGCCGGTGCCGGATACGGTGAAGTTTGTGCTGGAGAAACTGGAAGGTAAGGAGCACTCGGCCGCGTTGGAAAGCGTGCTCAGCCAGATCCTGATGCAGAAAGGCCTGCGGGTGACGACGGAGGACTGGCGGGATGCGCTGCAGCAACTCCCGGTCTATTGCCGCTTCAATCTGCGTGTGGTGGATGAAAAGGGCAAGACACTGGCGACCGGCCGTGATCTGGAGGAACTGCGCATCAAGTTCGCCGGGCAGAAAGTCACGGTGCAGCCGGTTACGGATGAGTTGCTGACGACGTTCCCCGACGCCATCCCGCCGGTGATGGAGAAGAAGGTGGCGGGCTTGCCGTCGCGCAGTTATGCGGCGCTGGTGGCGGGGGAGAAGGGCGTCAGCCTGCAATACCTGAGCAGCGAGGCCGAGGCGCAACGCGAGCATTATCATGGCATGGTCTGGCTGTGCAAACACCAGTGCGCGGCGGAACTGAAACAGGTCAAGAAGTACATCACCCCGGCGCTGACCCTGGATTACGCGGCTTTCGGCAACAAGCAGCAGCTGGAAGAGCAGACGGTCAACGCGGTATTCCGCACCGTCTGCCAGACAGAAAATGTGTATACGCGGGATGCTTATGACGCCTGGCTGGGCAAGGTGCGGCCGAAGCTGTTGTCCGAGGCGGCCCGGCTGGTGCAGCAGCTGGGGGATATTTACAAGCACTGGCGAGAGGTTCAGAAGGAATTGCAAGGTGTGAAACAGCCCGTGTTCGCCCCGGCGGTCGAGGATATCAAGGCGCAGCTGGACGCCCTGAATCCGGCCTCGTTTGCCGCGGAAGTGTCGAATGTGCGCTGGAAGGAGTACGCCCGTTACCTGAAAGCAGTGCAGTTACGCCTGCAACGGCTGCCCAATAACCTGCTGCGGGACACGCAGGGGACGCAGGATATTCAAAGGCGCTGGAAGGCGTTGTTGCAGAAACGGACTGACCGCATTGCCCGAGGTTTGCCGCTGGAACCGGTGGAGGAATACCGCTGGCTGCTGGAGGAATACCGGATTTCCCTTTTTTCGCAGCCGATGAAGACAGCCGTGCCGGTATCGGCGCAGAGACTGGACAAACTGTGGTCTGAACTCTGACTGCCGATGCACCGTTTGTCCGACAAAACCCTTGCCTGACTGACATCTTTGAGGCAAATTGTTACACTTTTGCGGACGTCCGTACCACGGCCTGCCGCCCCGCCTGCCTGCGACCGGTTGACAATCGCCGTGTCGCCCCAAATCGCCACCCGCGAGGAGTTGATGGATGAAGAAGGTCCTGATCAGTGGAACCGGCCTGTTCACCCCGAGTGAAAGCATCAGCAACGAAGAGCTGGTGGAATCGCTGAATGCCTATGCCGAGCTGTTCAACAGCCGCAACGCCCAAGCCATCGAGCGCGGCGAATTGCAACCGGTCAAGGGTTCCACCCCGGAATTCATTGAAAAGGCCTCGGGCATCAAGTCCCGCTTCGTGATCAACAAGTCCGGCGTGCTGGACCCCGAGCGCATGTATCCGATCATTGCCGAGCGCAGTGATGAGGAACAGTCGCTGCAGTGCGAGATGGCGGTGAAGGCCATTGCCGGGGCGCTGGAACAGTCCGGCAAGACGGCGGCCGATATCGACATGATTATTGTCGCCTGCTCGAATATGCAGCGTCCGTATCCGGCGATGTCGATCGAGATCCAGAATGCAATTGGCGCCAGGGGCTTTGCCTTTGACATGAACGTGGCCTGTTCTTCCGCCACTTTCGGCCTGCAAACCGCCGCTGACGCCATCCGCAGTGGTTCCGCCAAGTGCGTGCTGATGGTGAACCCGGAAATCTGTTCCGGCCACCTGGAATGGCGCGACCGCGACTGCCACTTCATTTTCGGCGATGTCTGCACGGCGGTGATCCTGGAAACTGCCGACACCTGCACCAATCCGGAAGCCTGGGAGATTGTTGGCACCAAGCTGCAGACCCAGTTCAGCAACAACATCCGCAACAACTTCGGCTTCCTGAACCGCTGTGATGAAAGCGGCGTTGGCGCGCGCGACAAGCTGTTCCGCCAGGAAGGCCGTAAGGTGTTCAAGGAAGTCTGCCCGATGGTGGCGGAGCAAATCACCCAGCATCTGGGCGAACTGAACCTGCAGGCCGCCGAGCTGAAGCGGATGTGGCTGCACCAGGCCAACAGCAGCATGAACGCGCTGATTGCCCGCAAGGTCCTGGACCGCGATCCGACCGTGGAAGAAGCGCCGATCATCCTCGACCGTTATGCCAACACCAGCTCCGCCGGTTCGATCATTGCGTTCCACCTGCACCGCGACAATCTCGCCAAGGGCGATCTGGGCGTGATCTGTTCGTTCGGAGCCGGTTACTCCATCGGCAGCGTGATGATTCGCAAGGTCTGATGATTGTTACGACGATCCGGATATAAAAAAGGGGCGCATCATGCGCCCCTTTTTTCATGTAACGGTCTACATCAGGGCGAGTCCTCGCCCGGCAGGCCTCCGACCGGCGCGGCCGGGCGGTACTCCTTGAAGTCCGGGCGTTCCAGCCATTCATTGGGCACCACGGTTTCTTCCTCGTCATCCTTG
>DASUIL010000092.1:0-6855 GCA_036273075.1 Fluviicoccus sp.
ACAACAAACAGGGACATCCATGAATGCCCGGACCGGCGGACCGACCGCCCGACTGCCCCGCGCCGACCTGCTCGACCTGCTCGGTCGCAGCCGCGACTTTGCCCTGACGCTGCTGCTGGCCCCCGCCGGGTCCGGCAAGTCGACGCTGCTGGGGCAATGGGCACAGCAGGAACCCCGGCAACAGGCGCGGCTGAGCTTGAACCGCCGCGACGCCGATCCGCTGCATTTCCTGCAACGCCTGAACGACAGCCTGCGGCAGGTGCTGCCCGACTTCGTGCCCTTGTCCTGCAACGCCCTCAGCGCCGGTCTGGACCAGGCCGGGCCGCTGGCGGCGTCGCTGGTCGATTCGCTGGCCGCCTGCCGCGACGACGACTTCTACCTGCTGATCGACGATTTCCATTACGCCTCCGCGCCGCTGGTGCAGGCCATTTTCGCCCGCCTGCTGGAAGACCTGCCCGAGCATGTGCATCTGGTGCTGTCCAGCCGCAACCATCCCGGCTTCTCGCTCAGCCGCCTGAAACTGGAAGACCGGTTGCTGGTTCTGGACGGCCACGACCTGCGGCTGCCGGTGGAACAGCTGCCCGCCCTGTGCGAAACCCTGCAGGTGCCGCCGCTGAACGGGGAGGAAACCGGCGAGCTGATGCGCATCACCGAAGGCTGGCTGGCGGGTATCCGGCTGGCATTGATGGCGCGCAGCCGCACCGGCCGTTTCATGCCCGAGGAGTTCCACGGCGGCCAGCCGGAACTGGTGGACTATTTCGCCAATGTCGTACTGGCGGAGCTGCCGCCGGAAGAACGCGAATTCCTGCTGGCCACCGCCATCTTCGAGCGATTTGACCCGGCGCTGTGCGCCACCCTGCCCGGCCTCAGTGACACCGGCGCGCGGCTGGAAGGGCTGTTGCAAAAGGGATTGTTCCTGCAACCGATCGAGGAGCATCCCGGCTGGTTCCGCTATCACCCGCTGTTGCAGCACGTGCTGCAGGCGCGGCTGCGCCAGGAGACCCCGGACCGTCTCGCCGAACTGCACCTGGCCGCCGCCCGCCACTTCGCCGGGCTGGGCGACGAGGAGTCGGCGCTGTTCCACGCCCGCCGCGCCGGTCGCCCGGAGGCCTGGCTGGAACACCTGCGCCAGGCCTGCGAACGCTGGCTGCGCCAGGGCCGGCTGAACAGCATCCTGCGGCATCTGGACGATCTGGAGCCGGACCGGGTGCGCCGCGACCCCGGCCTGTTCCTGCCGCAACTGGCGGCGCTGATCTTTTCCCGCCGCTTCGAGCAGGCGCGTCTCTGCCTGGACGAGATCCGCCATTGCCGGGCCTGTGACGACTGCCCGCAACAGATTCCCGACACCCTGTGCTACATGGAACGGGTGCTGACCCTGTTCCAGAACGATGACGAGCTGTGGCACGACGGGCAGGCCTTCCGCACCGAAGCGCTGCCGCATCACGACCTGCGCGATTCCGCCGTGGCGTTGGCGGCCCGCCACCACATGCTCAACGGCCGTTGCGAGGACGCCATCCGCCTGGCCGGACAAGCGCGGCTGCTGATGAACCAGATCAGCCACGACTACCTGGGCAGCTTCGCCGATGTCATCCAGATCCTGGCCGAGCGCGAACTGGGGCATATCCTCGCCGCCCGGCAGATGACCCAGGATTTCTGGGACCGCCACAGCCACCGCGAGCGCACCCCGACCTGGGTCAACGCCGGGGCGTGCATGGTGGTCAGCCTCTACGAACAGAACCGCGTCACCGAAGCCCGCGAGCTGGGCGAAGCGCTGATCCAGCACGTCGATTCCGCCTGCGCCACCGAGATCGTCTTCCATGTCTATGTGACGCTGGCGCGCTTGCAGTACATCGCCGGACATCACAGCCGCAGCGCGCAACTGCTGCTGCAACTGCGCCGCATCCTGCGCCACGGCCGTTACCGCCGCCTGCTCAACCAGCTGCTGGCCGAAGAACTGGCGCAGGCGCTGCGCTCCGGCCAGCCCAACGCCATCAAGGGCATCGCCGCCGAATACGACCTGCCCGCCGCCGTGACGCAGGGCCTGTGGGCGCAGCCGCGACAGGATTACCGGGAAGACTGGGTGTACGGCGGCATCGCCGCCGCGCTGTACCTGCGCAGCCGCAAGCAATACGACCGCGCCCTGGAGGTGTTGCAGACGCTGGACGCGACGCTGACCCGCACGGAAATGAAGACCCGCCGCGTCGTGGTGGACGCCAACCGCATCGTCATCCTGCACCTGCGCGGGCAGAGCGACGCCGCCATGCAGGGCGTGGTGGAACTGTTCGCCCGCGTCGGGCTGCAATGCGCCATCCGCACCGTCTTTGACGAAGCCCCCGGCTTCGGCGAACTGCTGCGGCAGGCGCACGACCAAGGCCTGATCCGCCTGCCGGACATCTACCTGCAACTCTACGCCAACGTGCTCTACCCGCCGGTTACCGCCGCCCCGGTCGTCACCCATACCCCGGAGGCGCTGACCGCCAAGGAACTGGAAGTGCTTGAACTGGTGCGGCAGGGTCTGGCCAACAAGGAAATCAGCCGCGAGCTGAACATCTCCCTGTCCACCACCAAGTGGCACCTGAAGAACATCTTCGCCAAGCTGCAGGTGGGCAACCGCACCTCGGCCATGGCCGCCGTCAGCCGCGCCGAAAGCGGCCACCGACTCTAGGAAACCGACATGAACGACTCCCCGACCGGCTTTCGCCTCAAGGTTCTGGCCCTCTCCGCCGCGCTGGCGGCGCTGACCGGCGGCCTGCTCTATCTGGGCGCCGAGCCCGAAACCCGGACGGCGGACACGCCCGCCGGCATTCCCGCCACGTCGGTTCCCGCCGTGCGGCCGATCGTCGCCCCGGCTGAGGCCGCCGTGGAAGGCGAATTGCTGCTGGGCAACCCGGTGGTGACGATGAACGTGGAAAAAGGCGTGCTGGAAGCGCAGCTGGCGCTGACGGTGCGCCTGCCCGGCCAGGCGGCGGTGGCGGGTACGGTCTCGGTCTCGGGGGAGCCGCGCCTGCAGGAAGGCACGACGCGGTTTTTCCTGAACAACCCGGCCATCGGCCAGCAGACGCTGCCGGGCCTGCCGGAAGCCGATGCGGCGCGCGTCAACCGGGCGCTGGCGCGGGCGGTGGCCGACTATTTCCGGGAACGGGCGGTGTTCGCCCCGCAGGAAGCGGCAGAGCTGAACCTGACGCCGCTGCGGGTGAAACTGGCGCGCGACGCCTGATCAGCGGAAACGCACCGGCTCCCCGGCCTTGTTGAAGGCCAGGAACTGGCTGACCCGTCCCTGCTCGATGGCCTCGACCATCATCTTCAACGGCTGCACCGCCTCGTCGCCGGACGGGGCGAAACCGGCCTTGCCGGACATCCCCGCCACGAACAGCATGTCCCAGTCCTGCCCGGTGGCCTTCGACTCTTCCAGCAAGGCGGGAAAACCGCTGAGTTCTTCCGGCAGCTTGTCGACGCAGACGGCGGGCAGCAGATAGCCGCCGGAACGGGATTCGAAGCGCTCGACCTGCTCGGCCGACGCCTTTTCCGGCATTTCGGCGCGGGCAAAAACCAGCAGCAGGCGCTGCGGTTCCGGCTGTTGCCGGGCGGCGGTCAGCAGGTCGTCAAAATTGGTGATATTCATGGAAGGGCTCGGGAGGGTCAGTCCTGAGCAGTATAGGAGGAGGGACAGGTCGGGACAGCTGGCCGGATGGGGGGTTACCCCGCTCAGAGGATCAGGTCCAGCGCCTCATCCTGAGGTGTTCCGCCCTCGCCCGCCCACGGAAAGCGGTGCTGCTTGCTCGGCCAGAACAGGATCAGGGCGGAAAACGGGGCTTCCTTGTAGTAGCGGCAGGCCGCACCGAAATATTCGGGCAAATGTTCCGCACGCACTTCCCGGAAAATGACCTTGTAGCCACCGCCGATCACGTCGGCATATTCCAGACCCGGCTGGAAACGCCGGCCGTTCCGGATCAGCTCAACGCAATCGGTGAGGATGCCGTGGGCGGTCTGGTTGCTGAGGCCGAAAATCATGATTTCGGGATGATGGTGCGTGGCTTGCAAGCCGATGGTGTAGGTGAAGGGCGCGCCATCCTCACCCTCGCAGGCGTTGACGGACAGGCAGTGCCAGCCGTAGCGGGCGATATCGTTTTCGATCTTCTCGAGGATTTTGGCGTGGTTCATGTTTTCCACATGCTGCATTTGCCGGGTCGGCTGCGACCTGTCAACGGGATTACCCATAAAGCCGGGGCCAGAAGCCCGAAAGCCGCCAGATCATCGCCGCCAGGATAACCAACCCGACAATTTCGACAAATGACGCTACAAAGCCGCTCGCCTGATCAAATCCGCCCAACGCTTCCCGAGGGAACCGGCCTAGCGTGACCACGCGAAGCACCAGCCAGCCGATCGACCAGCCGATTGTCTTTACCCAGAAATCCCAAGCCAGCCACCACAGGACGCGGAGTATGCCGACGATAACGTTCCTGGGGAGGTCGAGCAGGTCTGAGGGATCGAGCATTTGGGAGGAGCCTCTCTTTGGCCACGTTAAATCAGGAACTTTACCCCAAGGCGCGGGAAATGTTGAATCCACTCCCCGCATCCCTTTCATATGCCAGACCCCCGTGGCTCTTAAGGACTCACTTCGCCCTGAACCGCTGAACTGCCCCATCGCAAGTCAAAGCCACCCCAACCCCACCCCGAACACCAGCAACGCCGTCCCCAACCCCGCGAACAGGCTCCCCACCGTCACCACCTGCTTCCGGGTCGAATCCATGTCATACACCCAGTAACACACCACGTAAAACGGAAGATACCCCAGGAAAAAGATCCCCCACGGCGCGCTGCGGCCCCACCACGACCAGTCCCACACCAGCATCCCGGCCGCGTTCAGCATCATCTCCACGCACACGCTCAACGCCGAAAACACCGCCGCGAACCACCAGCGGTTATTCACCCCCAGCCACTTCAGCTTCTTGTCCTTCGGCAGCCCCATCGTCGCCATGATGCCGGTAATCGCGAACATGAAGGTAATCTCGATGGTCAGCCCCATCAGCAGCAGCAACGACGTATCCCCGGCAATGCCCCACACCGGCGCGTGCCCGGAAAAATGGAACACCAGCCCGTTCCAGATCTCGTTGAACCAGTCCATGCCCCAGAACGCCAGCCCCGCCAGCACCCGGCCGGTGTTGCCCCGGTCCAGTTCCATGAAATACACGTACAGCACCACCAGCAGCATCGGGATCACCATCCACGACACGTGCGAGGTATCCCGCAATACCGCCAGCGACCGGGCGGAAGCTTCACTGACCATGATCAAACCCCTGCAATGGAAAGACCGGATTGACGCCGACCCGGTTTCCCCGGCGGCGCAATCCGCTAGACTGCAGTATGGAAAAAACACTCACGGCCCGCTTATGAATCCCGGACACCCCCTTGCGCAAAACGGCCACGGCAGCGTCAGCCGCGCGCTGGTGCAGACCGTGCTGGACGCGGTGCGGGATACGCCCCTGCCCCAGGGCGAATCCCTGCAGCGCCTGCTGGCCGATGCCTCCACACCGATTCCTCTCGAACAACTGGAAGACCTGCTGGACGCTTACGCCGACCGCGCCGGTCCGGCGTGCGGCCTTGCGCTGGGCGCGCAGGCGCGGCCCGCCACCTTCAGCGCGCTGGGCTATCTGGCCATGAGCAGCCGCACGCTGGGGGAAGCGGTCAGCCTGATGCCGTCCTACGAAAGCGTGGTCATGGATGTCGGCCTGACAACGCTGACCCGCGACGGCGACACGGTACAGCTGACCTGGGGACTGCGCGACCGGCGGCCGCATCCGGTGCTGGAGGATTTCATTCTGGCGTCCTGGCTCAGTCTGGGCCGCTGGCTGGTGGGCCGCGACCTGACGCCGGATGCCGTCGCCTTCACCCACGATGAGCCGACTGACCCGGCCCCTTACCGCCGCTATTTCCCCTGCCGTCAGGACTACCGGCAGTTGCAGGCGGGCATGCGTTTCCCGGCCGACTGGCTGGACCTGCCGGTGCTGCACGCCGACCCCGACCTGCACGCCCTGATGCTGGACCGCGCCCGCGCCTTGCAGGCCGCGCAACCCGTCACCGGCGCATGGAGCCGTCAGGTGCTGGCGGTGCTGCCCGACCTGCTGCCCCGGCAACAGGCCACCATGCCGGAAGTGGCGGCGCGGCTGAACGTCAGTGAACGCAGCCTGCGGCGGCGGCTGGCGGAGGAAGGGGAAAGTTTTCAGGAGTTGTTGCAGGAACAGCGGCGGCAACTGGCTTGCCATTATTTGCGGAATGAACGGCTGGGGTTGCTGGATATTGCGTTATTGCTGGGTTATGCGGAGCACAGCGCGTTTTCGACGGCGTTCCGGCAGTGGTACGGGGTGACGCCGGGGCAGTTTCGGGGAGGGAGGTAACCCCCCCTCTCCCTAGCCCTCTCCCCCAAGGGGAGAGGGAACTCCAAGCTTACTTCGGCGCCATCCGCAACGACCCGTCCAACCGGATCGTCTCACCATTCAGCATCGGATTGCCGATAATGGCTGCGGCCAGGCTGGCGAATTCCACCGGACGACCCAGACGCGCCGGGAACGGCACAGAGGCGCCCAGCGAATCGCGGGCTTCCTGCGGCAGCGCCATCAGCATCGGGGTTTCGAACAGGCCGGGGGCGATGGTGACGACGCGGATGCCGTAGCGCGAGAATTCGCGGGCCAGCGGCAGGGTCATGCCGACCACGCCAGCCTTGGAGGCGGAGTAAGCGGGCTGGCCGATCTGGCCGTCAAAGGCGGCGACGGAGGCGGTGTTGATGATCACGCCGCGCTCGCCTTCCTCGTTCGGGGGCAGCTTCGCCATGGCGGCGGCGGCCAGGCGGATGACGTT
>DASUIL010000093.1:0-6155 GCA_036273075.1 Fluviicoccus sp.
CCAGGCGTTCCAGCGGCGCCCCCAGATGCGGGGTGCCCAGCAGACCGATATGGCTCAGGTTTTTCGTCCAGCGGTGACCTTCCTTTTCCGCCCAGTAGCAGGCGCTGCGGATCAGCAGGCCGCCCATGCTGTGGCCGATCATCAGCAACGGCTTGTCCGAATCGGCAAAGAAGTCTTCCAGCCAGGCGTCCAACTCCTCGCCGTTGGCATGAATGGCCTTGCCGGTGTTGTAGCGCAGCCAGCCGACCGCATAGCCCTTGGCCTGCAATTCGTCGGTGAATGCCGTCGCTTCCGGGTTCCGCCATTCGATTTCGCAGCAGCACAAGCCGTGAAGGATCATGACATGCCCCACCGAGGAGGATTGCCGCCAGGCTTCCCAGTCCAGTTCCGCGCCCTCGGCGTCGCGCAGGCTCATCGGGATGGCCAGCGGACTGTTCCATCGCGCCAGCTTGTCGCCGCTGACACCGTTCAGCGCTGCTTGCACCCGCAGCGGCATCGGGCCTTCAAACTCGGTGGTGACGGGAGAGACGGCTCCGGCCAGTTTCGCCACCCAGCCGAAAGCCCCCGCGACGATGCGGTAGGGGAAAGGGGCATGGCTGATGTCGGCCTCGTGCTGGCGGTTCAGCGGCGAGGGCAGCCGTGTGATGGTGCCGTGGATTTCCGCCACCAGATGAGTCAACTCGCGTGCACTGTGGCTGGCCGCATGCACGATCGCCGCTCCATGGCGCAGTTGCTTGACGAGAGGGGAGTCCTCGCGGGAGGGTTCAACGGGGGCGTCGGTCATGGCTCTAACCTGAGTGTACATTTGTTCACTCAGGTTAGAGCAGGATCAGCCTGCTGTCAATGTTAATGGACGACAGACTAGACCGGCTTGCCGCCCAGTTCCACCGCCAGGGCGGTCGCGTTCTGCGCCACCAGGCCGTAGATGGACAGTTGCGGATTGGCGCCGATGCTGGTCGGGAACAACGAGCCGTCCATGACCGTCAGGTTGGCCAGCTGGTGATGACGGCCCAGACTGTTCACCACGCCTTTCTTGGCGTCCTCACTCATCATGCAGCCGCCCATCAGGTGGGCGGTGAACAGGGCGGTGCGGAACTTCTTGTAGCTGAGGTTGTTGATCTGGTCCTGCGCTTCCTTCCAGCTCTTGACCCAAGTGGAGTCCAGATGCGCCATCTTCACTTCGGTTGCACCGCCCGCGAACTGGGCTTCCGCCATGCTCAGATACGCGCGCCGTGCACCGTTCCACAGCGAATCGGACACATCGTAATCCAGGATGGCCTCGCCGCTGTCGTTGATCCGCACCGTGCCGCCCTGGCTGTCATCGAGGAAGCCGTCGCGCATCAGCGCCAGCATGGCATTGGTGTTGGGCAATTGCGCCATCTCTTCCTTCAGCGTGTTGCCGAAGTTGCCGAAGATGCCGCTGGCGATGGCCGGATACATCGGCGGCACTTCCAGCTTGTAGCCGATCGGGCCGGTCGCGCCATCCTTCCATTGGAAGTAATCGGAGGCCACCGACTGGGGAGCGCCATAGAAGGGATTGGTCGGCGCGGGCATGTGCGCCATGCTCAGCACCACCGGATGGATGCAGGTGCGCTTGCCCAGCCGCTCATGCGGGTCCGGTGCTTTCGAGCGCAGCAGCAGCGCGGGTGAATTGATGGCTCCCGCCGCCAGCACATAATGGCGCGCCTTGACGCTGACCTTGATGCCGGTCTGCTTCCTGGCGTTGGCGTCCAGCGCCCGGCATTCCAGGCCGGTGACCTTGCCGCCATCCATCAGCAGTTTGGCGACATGAAGTTTGTGCATCAGCGCAGCGCCGCCGGTCAGCGCCGAGGGAATAGTGGAGACCAGCATCGATTGCTTGGCGTTGGCCGGGCAACCCATGCCGCAGTAGCCGCTGTTCCAGCAGCCGTTGACGTTGCGCGGAATCACATGCCATTCCCAGCCGAGCTTTTTGGCGCCTTCGCGCAGCACAGAGTTGTTTTCGTTGGCGGGCATGCTCCACGGCGCAATATTCAGGCGTTTTTCCATCTTCTCGAACCACGGCGCCATCTCTTCCGGGCTGTGGCCCTTGACGTCGTGGGCTTCGGCCCAGTGCTTCAGGGTTTCCGCCGGGGTGCGGAAGCTGGCGGTCCAGTTGACGACGGTGGTGCCGCCGACGGCGCGGCCTTGCAGGACGGCGATGGCGCCGTCGCTGGTGGCCCGGCCCGCGCCTTCCTGATACAGCTCGCGGTATGCGCGGGCTTCATCCATGTCCTTGAAGCTGTCCGACGTCTTCAGCGGCCCTTCTTCAATGATCAGGACCTTCAGTCCCGCCTGGGTCAGGATTTCCGCCGCCGTGCCGCCGCCCGCGCCGCTGCCGATGATCACGACATCGGTCTCAATGACGCTGTCCTGGGTCAGGGTGGAGGCGTCGGTGACTTTCCAGCCGCCCGCGATGCCCTTGGTGTAAATATCATCAAATGCCATGGCAGGGGCTCCTCAGGCGTTGGCGGCTTGGAAAAGGGCGGGCATCGGGCCGGGATAACCGGAGAAGCGCCAGGATTCGGACAGGCTGTAGTAGGAGATGGCGACCAGCTTGGTCATCACCCGGTAACCGGCGTTGAAGGGGCCGATCGAACTGGACTGCCAGCGTTGCAGGAAGGATTGCATGTCTGCCGCAGAGGCTTCATGCCAGTTGGCCCAGATGCCGGTGGTCAGCCAGCGGGTGGCGCGCAGGTGCAGCAGGTCGAAGAGCTTCAGCAGTTCGCCTTGCGCCGGTGAACCCAGATTGCCAAGCGCCCCGTCGACATTCTTCAGGACATGGGTTTCCAGCGCCTGGTAATGGCTGTCACCGGTTTGAATCACATCGCCCAGCACCGTCGGGATCAGCGCCTTGAACAGCGCGACATCGGCATCGCGCAGGAAGGCAAAGCCTTGCGCGGCGGCCTCCTGGCGCTTGCTGCAGCCGGAAAGCGTAGCCACCATGCTGGTGGAGGTTAGGGCGACCGTGCCGATGACGCCCAGACGGAGCAGGGAGCGACGGCTGAGCAACAGGGAATCGTCCCCGTCCGGGGCCGGGTGGAGTGCGTGCATGGGGGAAACCTCATCGTGACACCCGGACTGATGCACGGGTGTCTGCTTTTGTTATCAGGTTTCCCACATAACCATAAAGAGGTGGCAAGGGTCAAGAGCGGGCCTGACCCGTCAGGAACGCCAAGGATTCGCGCTACTCAGCGGATACGGTCCGCCATGTCGCGGACCCGATCCAGAAGGGCGGTAGCCTGGCTCATTTCTTCCTTGCTGATGCCCGCCAGCAGTTCATCGCGGGCGCTGTCGGCGGCTTCCTTGAGCCGGTTGTAGAGGGTGCGGCCTTCGTCGGTCAGGCTGACCAGCTTGACGCGGCGGTCTGCCTGGTGGGCGACGCGCTGAACCAGGCCGGATTTTTCGAGGCGATCGAGGGTGGTGACCATGGTGGCGCCCTCCACGCCGATAAAGGAGGAAATTTCCACCTGGGACAACGGTACTTCCGCCCGCGCAATGACGGAAACCGCCATCCAGCCCGACCGGCCCAGACCGAGGTCACGCAGCCGGCGGTCAAGCGCGCGACGCCAGGCATGCGCGGCATGATGCACCGCCAGGGTGAATTGTTCTTCAATGCAATAAGTCATGGCGTAAACAGCTCGTCGTTCGCGTGCGGTCCCGGTGCCGGCTGATGAAGTTCTCGGGATGTGATCCTGCCGGTATTCTGCTCGCTGCGGCTGTGCCATGATCAGCATGCGTTTGATATGTCCGGCAATCCGTGGGCTGGGGAAACCCTTCCTCCTATGGTACAAAGGCATTTGTTGGGGCGGCGTTAATTCCGGCCTATACAGTTAACAACAGCATATCGGTATCTCGTTCGTTCAGGGCCCGGGCCCGGCAGGAGTGGCAAATCCAGATGAGCAGGCGAATATTCCTCGTCGTGGCGGCGTTGATCATGCTGCCCGCCATGTCGTTCGCCGCCATTGATGCGGAGACCGGCGCGGATCTCGCACGCCTGTCGGGCGTCCTGCGGGGACACAGCGCCCCGATGATGCTGATTGATCCTGATTCCGGCCGCATTCTCAATGCCAATGATGCTGCCGCGACTTTCTATGGGTATCCGGCGTCCACGCTGGTGCAAATGCGCCTGGACCAGCTCAATGTGCTGCCGCCGGCGGAGATCGCCTTGGAGCGGCAGGCCGCCGCGGCGCAACAGCGCAATTACTTCCTGTTCCCCCACCGGCTGGCGGACGGGAAGGTACGGACAGTGGAGGTCTATTCCTCGCCGGTAACGCTGGACGGCCGAACGCTGCTGCTTTCAGTCATCCTCGATCTTGCGGGCAAGCAGGCGGTGGATTCCGAATTGAAGGCGTACCGCGGACGTCTGGAAGAAATGGTGAATTCGCGGACCCTCACTCTGGAGAGTGATCATCAGCGTGTCCGGCAGGATCTGCTGTCCCTGGTCATTTTCCAGTCGGTGGTCATCCTGTTGCTGCTGGTGACGCTGTTCTACCGTCGTCAGGTGCAGAAGGCGTTGCTCAAGGAAAAACAGACCATCAAGGCGATGCTCGACAGCAGTCTGCAATTCATGGGCTTGCTGGACCTGGAGGGCAGGCTGCTGCATGTGAACCGTACGGCGCTGGAGCGGACCGGTTATCCGGAGTCTCAGGTCACCGGCCGCTTGTTCTGGGAAACCCCTTGGTGGACGGATGCCGCGGAGGAGCGGGCGCGTTTGAAACGCGCCGTGCTGCTGGCGGTTTCCGGCGAGGAAACCCGGCTGGAGTCGGTATATCACTTACCGGGCGGCGAGCTCCTGAGCATCGACTTCTCGGCGCGGCCGGTGACCGATGTGCGCGGCAAGGTGATCAATATTCTCGTTGAAGGCCGCGACATTTCCGCCCGCAAGCAGGCCGAAGCCCAGGTAGTGGCGCGCCGCCGGGAATTGCAGGATGCCAACAACTACCTGAAGACCCTGATTTCGGCCTTGCCGGACACGCTGATGGAGCTGGACGGCGACGGCCGGATTTACCAGTACCATTCGGCAATTGCCGGTTTCCCGAAGCCCGGAGACGGGCATGAGGGCTGGGCTATCCGTGACTTCCTGCCGCCGGAAGCCTGCCGGGTCATCCTGGCGGCAATTGCCCAGGCTGCCGGATCGGGACTGTGCACCGGTCTCAGGTTCCGTCTGGACGACGCCGGTCCAGCCACCGGCGGCTATGAGTTGTCCGTGACGGCACTGCCCGAATCCGAGGGATCCAGCCGGCGTTATGTGATTCTGGCGCGTGCGCTGCGGGATGGCGTTGACGGCTAGGCTGCCGGTAATTTGTCATACTTCCGACATAATACTGTCACGGTTCGTGTGACTACTGCTAAACTTACGGCCCCTTGTTTGACCGGATTTACGTCATGTTTGGACGTTTCATGCCCAAAGAGGCCAAATTCTTCGACCTGTTCACCGCCCATGTCAGGGAAGCCGTGCAGGGAGCGGAAGCCCTGGAAGCGTTGATGGACGCGCTGAAGCGGCGCTCTCCGGCCGAAGCCCGCGAGATGGTGCTGGCCATTGACGATATCGAGTCCCGCGCCGACGTTATTACCCGCGATACCATCTCCCTGCTGCATGCCACCTTCATTACCCCGCTCGACCGCAATGAAATCCACCAGCTGATTTCCCGCCTCGACGATGTGCTGGACAATATCCAGGACGCCGCCCAGGCCGTGACCATGTACGACATCCAGTACGCCACGCCTGAAATGCAGCACTTCGCCAAGCTGATCACCGACTGCGTCAAGAAGGTCCACGAGGCCTCCAGCATGCTGAGCAGCATGGACAACAGCGCCACCATCCTGGCCACCTGCAAGGACATTTACCGCCTGGAAGCCGAGGCCGACGTGCTGTTGCTGGAGTCGATGTCCAAGCTCTTCCGGGAAGAACAGGATGTGCGCGAACTGGTCCGCCTGAAAGCCATTTATGAAAAACTGGAAGAAGTGACCGATCGTTGTGACGGGGTCGCCAACATTATCGAAGCCATCGTTCTGGAAAATTCCTGAGATAGAGGAGTCCCTCCATGGACGCCATGCAGATAAGTTTCGGGGTCGTGCTGCTGCTGATCCTGTTGGCGCTGGCCTTCGATTTCATGAACGGCTTCCACGATTCC
>DASUIL010000094.1:0-13794 GCA_036273075.1 Fluviicoccus sp.
TAGGCGGCGGCGAAGGCGCACAGGTACATCAGGCCGTACCAGTGGACTTTCAGCGGGCCGAGGTGCACGGCAACCGGGTCGATTTGGGGATACACTAACATCAGCGGCGTTCTCCGGGACAAGGCCGACATTCTAATCGAAAACCGTTCTTACTCCATGTCGAGGTTCTGTTATGTGTCTGATCGCCTTTGCCTGGCGGCGGGTTCCGGGGCAGCCGCTGGTGCTGCTGGGCAACCGCGACGAATTTTACGCCCGACCCGCGACTGCTGTCCGTTTCTGGGAAGACGCGCCGCACATCCTGGCCGGGCGCGATGAACAGGACGGCGGCACCTGGCTGGGTGTGACGCGTTTCGGCCGGTGGGCGGCGCTGACCAATTACCGGGAGCCGGGCGGGATGCAGCCCGGCGAGTTGTCGCGCGGCAAGCTGGTGGCGGATTTCCTGAAGGGAAATGATGATCCGCTGGCGTTCCTGACGGCGGTTGCCGGTGAGGCGATGCGCTACAACGGCTTCAACCTGTTGGTCGGAACCCGTGAGCAGGCGGCGGTCTTCAGTAATCGGGGCACGGCCCCGCGGTTGCTGGAGCCGGGACTGTACGGCTTGAGCAACCATCTGCTTGACAGTCCCTGGCCGAAGACGCAACGCCTGAAGCGGGGGTTGGCGCAGGCACTCCAGCAACCGTGGCAGGAAGATCCGGCGCAACTGATGACCTGGCTGGAGGATGTGACGCCGCCCGAAGACGACGAGTTGCCGGATACCGGTGTCGGTCTGGTCTGGGAGCGGTTGCTGGGTACGGCGTTCATTCGTTCCCCCATGTACGGGACACGGGCGTCTTCCTGCCTGCTGCTGGGCGAGACGCGGGCGCGGTTGATGGAACAGACCTGGGTCCAGGGCGAGCGCGGCGAGTGGGTGGATATCGGATTTGCGTATGAGGATTGAGACCGGAGGCGGGCGTCTTCTGCCCGCGTTCCGGTTGCGCCCGTTTCAGGCGGCCTTGAGCGCTGTGTCGCGGTAGGCCTGTGCTCCCGGAGAGTTGGCGAGGTAGGCCAGTGCTTCTTCGGTGGAGCCTTCATGCAGCGGGTTGTACCAGGGGCTGAAGAACGGCAGTTGCTGCCAGGCCAGCCATAATGGCGAGGGCAGTGCGCCGCTGCGCGACACCCGGTGCCATTCCAGCCACACCCACGGCTTCCATACGGCCGGATTGCGGTCGGCGAAGCGCGGATCCTGGCGTAGGATATGCGCCGCCCCGTCGACCCAGAGGCCGAAGACCATGGGCGTGGCGATACAGGCCAGATAGTAGCGGGAGAGATAACTGCCGCCGAGATGGTTGTAAAGGTCGAAAGCCACGCAGCGGTGTTCG
Source organism: Fluviicoccus sp. (assembly GCA_036273075.1). Classification (GTDB taxonomy): domain Bacteria; phylum Pseudomonadota; class Gammaproteobacteria; order Pseudomonadales; family Moraxellaceae; genus Fluviicoccus. The sequence continues at coordinate 1,359 of DASUIL010000094.1, forward strand.
ACTTCTTCCGCACCGTGCCAGCGGATCAGGTCCAGCAGCACCGGGTCGGCGTTGAGCGTGTCCCAGGTCTTGTTGCGCAGGGCGTAGTTGCCCAGCACGCAGGTCATGTGTTCTACGGCGGCGATGATGCCCAGCCGGAACACCAGCCAGTCCTTCTGCAGGAACTCCGGTGTTTTCAGGCCCAGCGGGTTGTCCGCCAGCAAGTCTTCGAAAAGCCATTCCATGATGCGGGTGTTGCGCTCGGTATTGATGCCGCGCTGGTTCAGGTATTCCTGGATGGCGGAGCCGTGGGCGCGGGCATGCATGGCCTCCTGGCGGATGAACATCTGCACGTCATCGCGCAGCTTTTCATCGGTGACCATTGGCAGCGCCTTATTGTACAGGCGGCAGAACCAGAACTCGCCGGCCGGGAGAATCATGTTGATTTCATTGATGAAGTGGCTGGCATAGGGATGGTTCGGCAGCCAGTCCAGCGGCGTGTTGGTCCAGTCGAAACGGACCTTGCGCGGCGTCAGCCGGTAGTTGGTGGAGGAAGCGGCCTTGCGGGCGAGGCCGGTGAGACGGGACAGAAGGCTCATGGCGGATATCTCCGGAGTCAATGCGTGAGGTCAGGCGGGCCAGAGGCCGCGGGCTTTCCAGCGGCGGACGTGCGGCACATCGTCGTCCAGCCACCAGGCGTCGTCGTCCGTCACGACCAGTAATTCTTCCCATTTCGCGCCGACACCTTTGAGGCCGAGATGCGGCTCGACGGCCCACAGGCCGGGCGTGGGAGAATGATTGGAGGCTTCGCTGCTGTTCCAGATCGGGCTCCAGCCCTCGCGACTGCCCTGTACGAAGTCCCGCACCAGTTCGCCGACGTTGCGCACGCCGAAACGGGCGATGGCCAGATGGCTGGGACGGCTGTCGTCGGGCAGTTTTTCGATGCGGTGAGCCAGCGTTTCAAAGGGATAGGCCTTGTGGCGCGGGTCGTAGCCGTGCTTTGCGCAGAGTGCGTCGACGGCGCGGCTGATTTCGGCCAGCGGTTTGCGTTGCTTGGCCATCGTCAGGATCAGCTGGCGGTATTGCAGCAGGTCGTCCATCAGCCGGTCGAGTTCGGGGCTTTCACCGAGGACACCGCAGTAACCGATATCGGCGGTGCAGCCGCGCAGGGTAGGCGCGCAATCCAGAATGAACGGCATGTTTTCTTCGAGGCGGCGGAAGCCGGGATAGAACGCCGGGTTGAAGCCTTTCAGCTGTTTGAGGGCGATCAGGCCGCGAAAGGCCGTGCGGTCGCCGAACCAGGCAAAGGGTTGGTGGAAACAATCGTCCGCGCCGTGGTCGAGCAAGTAAGTCTTCATTCGGGCGGCGACCTGACGCTCGGTCATGCCGGGACGCATTTCCCCGGCAATGGTCTCGGCGCAGTCGTAGGCCAGCCGCTGCGCCTGCCGGAAACGGGCCAGTTCTTCCACCGAATGGTGCATGGAGGCGGTCATGATTCGATGTTTCCTTTTTAAATGTAACACTACACGATGTAATAATAATTCGCGTTCCTGTCAAGGACGAGCGGATGGAAGCGGGTGGGAATGTCGTCTACCCGACAAATGGAAGATGTGCCGGGATGAATGGCAGGGCCCGGACGTCCGCCGCTATTGACGCTATCTGGCTGAAAGCCTATTTTGAACGTTGTTCAAAATATGGGGGTGGCCATGACGGCGCTGCGCAGCAAATGGGGGGACCGGGAAGCCCGGCGCGATGACATCCTGGCGGCGGCCCGGACCTGTCTGGCCGAGCAGGGATTACAGGCGCTCAACATCCGCGACATTGCCCGTCTGGCTGACCTGAGTCCCGGTACGGTCTATACCTATTTCGCCAACAAGGAAGAGCTTTACGCCACCTTGTATGCCGAGCGGCTGGAAGCCCTGCTGGAGGAACTCCAGCCGCTGTGCGAGCAGGCCCCCGACCTGGAAGCCCTGTTTATCGGCATTGCCGGTCTGTACCTGCCGATGTACCGGCTGTACGGACGGGAGCTGAACGTCTGGTCGCGCGCGCGGTCGGGCGAGGGCGAGCCGACGGCGCTGGAGCTGCGGTTGCTGGAGGCTTCGCGCAGCCTGTTCGCGCCGGTATTCAGCGCGGCGCTGCGGCTGTCGCCGGATACGAGGCTGGCTCGCGTCTACAGCGAGCGGCCCGGCGAGGTGATGGCGCTCTGCTGGATTTGCCTGACCGGGCTGGCCGAACACTACAGCGGTGATCGCGGCCTGATGCACGGACATTCGTTTGAAACGGTGGCGCGGTTGACGATCCGCACCCTGATTGCCGGCCTGCAGGGCCTGGCGTCCCCGGAAGAATAATCAAGATTGGCGGAGGGTTGGTCATGAAGGCGAAAATGGCGTCGTGGTGGAAGGAAGGCGTGCAGGTGGGCGGACAGATGATGATCGCCGGGGTCGGACTGACCCGCGCGGGCATCCTGGCACCGGTGCGGCCTGACCGGCTGGCGCGGCTGGCCTGGCGTTCGCTGCATGAAGGAACGAATTTCGCCACGTTGTTGACCGCCGCCGCCGTCCGCTTCCCTGACCGCATCGTCATTGAAGATGACATGGGCGCCCTGAGCTATGCCGATCTCGACACCCGTGCACAGGCGATCGCGGCGGCCCTGGCGGCGGACGGCATCGGCGCGGGCGATACCGTGGCCCTGATGTGCCGCAATCATCGCGGTTTTGTCGAGGGCCTGCTGGCGGTATCGCGGCTGGGGGCGGATGTGGTGCTGCTGAACACGGAGTTCCCCGCGCCGCAGCTGCGGCAGGTGCTGGACCGCCATGCCCTGTCGCTGGTGATCCATGATGGCGAGTTCAACAGCGTCTTCGTCAAGGCCGGTTATGACGGTCGCCGGGTGCTGGCGGATTCGCAGGGCGCCCCCGGCAGCCTGTGCAGCCTGGCTTCACGTCACGAACCCGCGCCCGGTCCCCGTCGGCAGGGACAAATCATCATCCTCACCTCCGGCACGACCGGCGTGCCTAAGGGCGCACCGCGCAAGACGCCCGCGCTGGCGGCCGTCGGACCGATCGCGACGCTGTTCAATACCCTGCCGTTGCGTTCCGGCGAGCCGGTGCTGATCGGAACGCCGCTATTCCACGGTTTTGGTCTGGCTTTCCTGGCCGTGGCGCTGTCGCTGGGCTCGACGATGGTGCTGTGCCGCCGCTTCGATGCCGACAAGGTGGCGCAGCTGCTGGTGATGCATCAGGTGAAAACCTTCGTGGCGGTGCCGGTGATGCTGCAGCGCCTGCTTGATATCCCGGCGGTAGGCCGCTACAGCTGGTCCTTCCGCCATCTCAGCACCGTCATTTCCGCCGGAGCGCCTTTGGGGGCGTCGCTGGCGACGCGCTGGATGGATACCCACGGCGAGAACCTGTTCAACCTGTACGGCTCGACCGAAGCCGGAGTCGGCACGCTGGCCACACCGCAGGACATGCGCGCCGCGCCCGGCACCGTCGGGCGGATGCCGCTGGGCACCGACTTGCGCATTCTGGACAGTAATGGCTGCGCCTTGCCCGCCGGTCTGCCCGGCCATATCTGCGTGCGCAGCGGCATGCTGTTTGAAGGCTATGTCGGCGGGGGCAGCAAGCCGATGCTGAACGGCTACATGAATACCGGCGATATCGGCCATGTCGATGCCGAAGGACGTCTGTTCGTGGAGGGGCGCGAGGACGACATGATCGTGTCCGGCGGTGAAAATGTCTTTCCGCTGGAGGTGGAGGAATGGTTGTCGGCCTACCCCGGCGTGGTGGATGTGGCGGTGGTCGGCGTCAAGGACGAGGAGTTCGGCCAGCGCCTGAAGGCGTTTGTGGTGGCGGGCGCGGATGCGGATTTCGGGCCGGAAACGCTGAAGGGCTTCCTGCGGGAGCGCATTGCCCGCTACAAGGTCCCCCGCGACATCGTGCTGGTGGCGGAATTGCCGCGCAACGCGACCGGCAAGGTCTTGCGCGGGCAGCTGGCTTCCCGTTAGTCTGGTTGGCCCGGCCAAGCGATTGGTCGGGCGGGGCAGTCAATGACGATCCGGGTCGGGACTGCTAAACCGTTGCTATCCGCCCATGTCGCCTGAAGGAGCCTACGCATGTCCGCCGCCCCTGACCAGTACACCCCGCCTGCCTGGACCCGACCGCTGGCCTGGTTCACCAATCCCCACGGCCTGAACGATGACCGCCGCCTGCGCGAAGCGGTGCAGGGCAAGACCGTGATGGTGACCGGCGCATCCTTCGGCATTGGTGAGGCGACGGCGAAACGGCTGGCGGCGATGGGCGCGAAAGTACTGCTGGTGGCGCGTACCCAGGACAAGCTGGAGGTGGTGGCGCAGGCGATCCGCGCCGCCGGCGGCGAGGCCGTGGTCTATGCCGTCGACCTGAGCAAGCCCCATGACGCCGCCGCGCTGGCCGAGCGGGTGCTGAAGGAACACGGTCATCTGGATATCCTGCTGAACAACGCCGGGCGTTCGATCCGCCGTTCCATCCACGAGTCCTATGACCGTTTCCACGATTTCGAGCGGACGATGGCGATCAATTACCTGGGACCGGTGCAGCTGGTGCTGGGCTTCATTCCGTCGATGCGCGCCCGCAAACAGGGACAGATCATCAATATTTCCACCTGGGGCGTGAAGATTCCGCCGGGCGCGAACTGGGCGGCCTATCAGGCGTCGAAGGCGGCGTTTGACGTGTGGCTGCGCAGCGTCGCCACCGAGATCAAGCCGGACGGCATTGACGTCACCTCGATTTATCCGGCGGTGGTCTATACGCGCATGAGCGCGCCGACCAAGGCCTTGCATCACATGCCGGGCATGTCGGTGGAGGAAGCAGCTCATGTCATCGAGCGGGCCATCATCGAGCGTCCCGACGACATTTCGCCGCCGTGGCTGTGGGGTATGCAGGTGGCGTCGGTGACACTGAGCAAGCCGGTGCGCTGGCTGATGCAGAAGACCTACCGGCCCGCCTTCACGAAGCGTTAGGAAACCGCGCCGCAAAGCGCTCCGCCAGCGCCGTGATGGTCAGGCTGGGGTTGACCCCGACATTAGCCGGAATCGCGGCGCCGTCCACTACGTATAACCCCGGATAGCCGAAGACCTCGTGATTGTTGTCTATGACGCCGTCTTCCGGGCATTCCGCCATCACCGCGCCGCCGAGGATGTGCGCCGTCACCGACAGGTTTCCCACACTTTCCATCAACGTATTCAAGGGCGTGCCCTGGCTTGCCTCGGCAAAGGCGCGCGCCGCGGCATTGGCTTGCGGCAGGTAGGACGGTGAGCGTCCGCCCTTGCTGATCCGCGACTTCAGCCCGTGGCGGAAACCGCGCAGGATCGTCCGGCCGTAGCCGAAGGCCAGTTCGTTGTCAGCCTGCTGCATTACCGTCAGCACCGAGATGCGCTTGTACCAGTGCCTGGCGCGGAACGAACGGGTGCTGGCCAGCGGCCGGGTGAGCAGGCGCGCCAGCGTGCGCAGGGCCCGTCGCAGCGGGTATTCGCCGTCCACCAGCGGCCCCATGTACCACTTCATGAAGCTGTAGCTTTGCGGAAAGCGGTTCTGGGTGATGTGCGTCTGCGCGTCGGCATAGAAATGGCTGGAGATGGTGGCGCCGTGCGTGACATCTGTCGCCGGATCGTCGGCGAGGATGCCGACGATGGCTTCGCTGTTGGTGCGGACGTGTTCGCCCAGCGACGCCGGGAGGTCGGGCAGGGTGCGGTAACGGTCGCGGCTGGCGAACAGCAGTTCCTGCGTGCCCAGCGAGCCGGCGGCAATGATGACCTTGTCCGCCCGCAGGGGCGGCAACCGCAGCGAGCGGTCCCAGGGATGACGCTGGTGCACCAGATAGCCGCCCTCCGCCAGCGGCTCGATATGCGTGACCTGCCGTTCGGGCTGGATCTGCACGCCGCGTTTTTCCGCCAGATACAGGTAGTTGCGATCGAGGGAATTCTTCGCACCGTAGGCGCAACCGGTGATGCAGCGCCCGCACTGGTTGCAGCCGGTGCGGGCCGGGCCTTCGCCGTCAAAGAACGGGTCCGCGACCGCCTTGGCCGGATCGCCGAAGAAAATGCCCTGCGGCACCGGGCCGAAGCTGTCCGCCGCGCCCAGTCGTTCGGCCGCACCGCGCAGCCAGTCGTCCTGCACGCCGTGATAGGGATTGACGGCGACGCCCAGCATGCGGCGGGCGGTGGCGTAGTGCGGGGCGAGCTCGGCGCGCCAGTCGGGGCTGAGCGCCGCCCAGGCCGGGTCGCGGTAAAAGGCGTCACGCGGCTCCAGCAGCACGGCGTCGTAGACCAGACTGCCGCCGCCGACGCCGATGCCGCGCACGATGCCCGCATGACGGAAGACATCCTGCGCGAAAAAGCCCTTCAACCCGAGGGCGGGAGCCCAGGCCAGCGCCATCGGATCGGTTCCGGCCTTGGCCATCGCAGCGTCATCCAGCCTTCTCCCCTGTTCCAGCACTGTGACTTGCCAGCCCTTTTCCGCCAGCCGCAGGGCGCTGACGCTGCCGCCGAATCCGGAACCGATGATGATGACGGTCTTGCCGCTCATGCGTCGCGCTCCAGCAGGAAGGGGAAGGCGAAATGGCGCAGCAACGGCAGGTTGATGACGGTCATGCCGAGCAGGGTGCGCTCGTCCAGCGCACGCAGTTCATCGGTGACCCAGCGCCAGGGCACGGGGCCGTCCGCGCCGTAGCTGAGCGCGGCGACCTGGCCGCCATCAATGCTTGACGGGCATTCCCGGCATTGCATGAATAGCGCTTCACCGCTGGTAAGTACGTTGGTGGCGCGGTCCGGGGTCAGGAAGCGCTTGCCCTGCCAGCCGCGCAGGCCCGACAGGGCGACGCCGGGGCGGCCGCCCAGCCGCAGCCACCACGGGCCGATGAAGCGTGCGCGCCAGAAACCGGCGCGCTGGGCGGGGGAAGGCAGGCTTGCGGTGGCGAAACGCTGCTTGAGGAGGGAGAGCGGGGCAGTGTAGAGGGAGTTCGGCATGTCGGTTCCGGCGGGTTTGGGACGCGGGTTGATGCACGGACTATGGTTGGTGCGAAAGACAATGACAATGTGCGGACAGGACAACGACGGGAGGCGGAAACGGCAGGCATAAAAAAACCCGACTTACGTCGGGTTCTTTAGGCGTTTGGTGCCCAGGAGAGGACTTGAACCTCCACGGATCGCTCCACTAGTACCTGAAACTAGCGCGTCTACCAATTTCGCCACCTGGGCTTGATGGGTCGCTATTCTAGCGGGATTCCCGACCCTGTCAACGACTCACATGAACGATTTGAACAAATTAACGGCACTCAGGCCGGAAATGAGGATGCCGACGATCAAAAGCAGCGATTTGGTGGGCAGGTGGCGGCACAGCCATGCCGCAAAGGGGGCGGCGAACAAGCCGCCGACCACCAGTCCCGCGATGACCGGCCAGTGACCGAAGCCGCCGAGCACGGCAAAGGCCGACGCCCCAGCAATCGACAGGAAGAATTCCGCCGCATTGACAGAGCCGATTGTGGTGCGCGGATCCTGCCCGGTGCCGACCAGCGAGGTGGTGACCACCGGACCCCAGCCGCCGCCGCCCACCGAATCGACAAAACCGCCGGTCAGCGCCAGCGGCGCGATGTGTTTGGGCGGCTCGTGGCGCACCTTGATGCTGCGGAACGCCTTGGACAGGATGTACAGGCCCATGCCGAACAGGTAGGCCGAAATCCAGGGCTTCAGGGTATTGCCGTCAAACTGGGTAACCACATAGGCGCCGACCACGCCGCCGATCATGCCGGGAATGACCAGGCGCAGGAACAACGGCTTGTTGATGTTGCCCATGCGCCAGTGCGACAGCCCGGAGAAGCCCGTGGTGAAAACCTCCGCCAGATGCACCGAGGCGGAAGCGGCGGCCGGCGGCACGCCAATCCCCAACAGAAAGGTGGTGGCGGTAATGCCGTAGGCCATGCCCAGCGCGCCGTCGATAATCTGTGCGCCCAGACCCACAGCCAGCGCCAGCCAGAACAGGTTGCTGCTGAGTCCTTCAAGAATAACGCCCTGATCGTGAGTGGCGAAGGCGATGCCCGCCGCCAGCGCCAGCAGGGCCAACAACAGTCCGAAGGTATGCAGCAGCGGCTTCAGGAAGCTTTGCGTATGGGTGACGTCGGCCTCCAGTGGCGGCAGGCCGCTGTTTTCGTGGGCGACACTGAGGGTGTCATCAAGGTCGAGACGGCGTATTTTCATGGGCGGCACTAGAGACGGTTGAAGGAGCAACGGCACCTTATCAGGGATGTATTCAGCGCATTAAATACTCGTTTTTCATTTGAATATGCCTTTTTGTTATAAATACGCTGATAAGCCAGGCTCGGCTGGGCAAAAAATATCCGTCTGGCAACCGGCCGCGTGATAAACTGGAAGAGCTGCCGCAGCCACGGGGTTGCGGCGCTGACACAAGCAGAGAATACGTCTTAATGAGTAAACCAACAGCCTGGAATGACCCAGCTGCGGCCAGAGAGGCCGAAAACTACGAAAATCCCATCCCCAGCCGCGAACTGATCCTGTCCACCCTGACCCAGCATGACCGCGCCCTGACCGCCCAGCAACTGGCGGAAGCCTTCGGCCTGCATGATGAGGACCGGCAGTTTGCCCTGCAAAAGCGCTTGGGCGCGATGGTGCGCGATGCGCAGCTGGAAATGGACCGCCGCGGCCTGTACCAGCCGCTGAATGAAGATCAATGCGTCGAAGGCCGCGTGCAGGGACACCCTGACGGCTTCGGCTTTCTGGTGACCGCCAAGGATCAACCTGACATTTTGCTGACCTCGCGCCAGATGCGTCTGGTGTTTGACGGCGACACCGCCCAGGTGCGGGTGGTGGGCTATGACCACAAGGGCCGTCCGGAAGGACGCATCGTCAAGGTGCTGGAGCGCAAGACCAAACGTCTGGTCGGCCGTTACTTTGAAGAAGGCGGCCTCCCGTACCTGCGTCCGGACAACCCCCGCATTACCCAGGAAATCGGGCTGCTGGGCGAGTTGAAGGGCGTCGGCATCGGCCAGTTCGTGGAGGTGGAGATTGTTGATCCGCCCAGCCATCGCAACATCGCCACCGCCAAGGTAGTGGCCGTGCTGGGCGACCATCTGGCTCCCGGCCTGGAAATCGACATTGCGGTGCGCAATTTCGACATCCCGCATGTCTGGCCGCGCGTCGTGGAGGCCATCACCTCGTGCATGACCGAGGAAGTGGACGAGCACGACAAGGAAGACCGCATTGACCTGCGCGATCTGGCGCTGGTGACCATCGACGGTGAAGACGCGCGCGATTTCGATGACGCCGTCTATGCCGAGAAGCGTCCCGGCGGCGGCTTCCGGTTGGTGGTGGCGATTGCCGATGTCTCGCATTACGTGCGCCCGGATACGGCGCTGGATGACGAGGCGCGCAACCGCAGCACCTCGGTGTATTTCCCCGGCTCGGTGATTCCGATGCTGCCGGAAATCCTGTCCAACGGCCTGTGCTCGCTGAAACCGAAGGTGGACCGCCTGTGCATGGTCTGCGACATGACCATTTCCCGTCAGGGCCGCGTCACCGGCAGCCGCTTCTACGAAGCGGTGATGCACTCCAAGGCGCGTTTCACGTACAACCAGGTCAGCGACCTGCTGGAACATCCCGAGAGCGAGGCCGGTCAGAAGGTCGCGGTGGATCATCCGGATCTGGTGAAGCCGTTGCAGACGCTGTACAGCCTGTACCAGGTGCTGCGCGCCTGCCGTGAACAGCGCGGCGCGCTGGATTTTGACGGCCAGGAAACCTACATCATTTTCGATGCCGACAAGAAGATCGAGAAAATTGTGCCGCGCACCCGCAACCAGGCGCATATGCTGATTGAGGAGTGCATGCTGGCGGCGAATGTCTGCGCGGCGGAATTCGTGCAGGAGCGCCGCCTGCCCGCGCTGTACCGCAACCATGAAGGCCCGAAGGACGAGAAGTTGCAGAAGCTGAAAGGCTATCTGGGTATCCTGGGTGTGGAATTTCCCGCCAAGCCGAAATTGCTGCCCGCCGACTTCCAGCAAGTGCTGAAGAGTGTCGCCGAGCGCCCGGATGCCGCGATTGTTGAAACGATGCTGCTGCGCTCGATGATGCAGGCCGTCTACAGCCCGGAAAACCTGGGCCACTTTGGTCTGGCCTATCCGGCGTATGCGCACTTCACCTCGCCGATCCGCCGTTACCCCGACCTGCTGCTGCACCGCGTCATCCGCCATTACCTGCATCATCCGGAAGCCAATCCGCATGTGGACATGGCGACGATGGTGGCGCTGGGTGAGCACTGCTCGATGGCCGAACGCCGCGCCGACGAGGCGACTCGCGACGTGACCGCCTGGCTGAAGTGCGAGTACATGCAGGACCACATCGGCGATACCTTCAAGGGCGTCATCACCGCTGTCACCAGCTTCGGCTTCTTCGTGGCGCTGGATGACATCTTTGTGGAAGGGCTGGTGCATATCCGCAACCTGGAAGGCGACTTCTACAATTTCGACCCGGTGATGCATACCCTGACCGGTTCGCGCACCGGCGTGGTCTACGCCATGGGCGACAAGGTGCAGATCCGCGTGGCCGGCGTGAATCTGGACGAGCGCAAGATGGACTTTGAACTGGAAGGCCGCCTGCATGCGGCGCGCCGGACGAAGAAAGGCCCGGCAACGGCCGAGGGCGAGTCCCGCCCCGAAGCCAAGCCCGCCGCCAAGCCGCGTCCGCCGCGCCAGAAGGCCAAGGCGGCTGCCCAGCCGGCCGCTGCGGTTGTCGCGGAAAGCGAGTCCAAGCCGAAGCCGAAAAAGCCCCGCAACCGCAACCGGGGCAAATCCAAGGCCAAGACCGAGAAGAAGGGGTAAGACATGGCCAAACCCGAACTGGTTTACGGCATCCATACCGTGGAAGCCCTGCTGCACCAGCATCCCGAGTCGGTGCTGGAAGTCTTCATCCTGCTGACGCGGGATGACAACCGGCTGCATGTGATCGAGAACCTGGCCAAGCGCCACGGCATCTCGCTGCAGTCGACCAGCCGCGACAAGCTGGACCAGATGTCCGGCAGCCCGCAGCACCAGGGCGTGGCCGCGCGTACGCGGCCGCTGCCGGTGCAGGGCGACAGCGAACTGATGACGCTGGTGGAAGGCCTGCAGGTGCCGCCACTACTGCTGGTGCTGGACAACATCACCGACCCGCATAACCTGGGCGCGTGCCTGCGCACCGCCGAGGCGGTGGGCGTGCACGGCGTGGTGGCGCCGAAGGACCGCGCCGCCGGCCTGACGCCGGTGGCGCGCAAGACCGCCTCCGGCGCGGCGGAAGTGCTGCCTTTCTTCCAGGTGACCAACCTGGCGCGCACGCTGGGCCAGCTGGCCGAGGCGGGCGTGTGGCGCGTCGGCACGACGCTGACGCCCGAGGCCAAGTCACTGTATGAGATCAAGCTGACCGGCCCGATGGCGATCGTGATGGGTGCGGAAGGCGCGGGCATGCGCCGCCTGACCCGCGAGAACTGTGACGAGCTGGCCTTCATCCCGATGGTCGGCACCGTGCAGAGCCTGAACGTGAGCGTGGCCACCGGCATCACGCTGTATGAGGCCTACCGGCAGCGCACGCGCTGAAAACACCCTCTCCCCTTGGTGGGAGAGGGCCGGGGATGGGGGGCTGCGGTAGCCCTTGAGTTAAAGTGGTGTTCGTGCCGCTTTCCGCACCCCTCTCCCTAACCCTCTCCCACAAGGGGAGAGGGGATTACCGCCACACTATTTCCGCTATACTCCGACGTTCTATTCCTCCCCGAGTACGCTTCGTGTTCTCTTCGCAATCACGCGTAATGAGCTATGGCATCCTGTTGTTCACCCTCTGTGTCTGGACCAGTTTCATCCTGATTTCCCGTCTGGGCGGAAAAAGCGAACTGACCCCCTGGGACATTACCGCGCTGCGCTTCGGCACGGCGGCGCTGGTGCTGTTGCCGGTGGTGGTGGTGCGCGGCGTGCGCCATTACTTCACCGGGAAATTCCTGGCGCTGGCGTTGCTGGGCGGCATCGGTTATGCCGGGCTGGCCTATGCCGGGTTCTCGCAGGCCCCGGCCTCGCACGGAGCGGTGCTGCTCTCCGGCATATTGCCGTTCTGGACGGCGGTGGCCACGTACTTCGTGCTGGGCGAAAAAATGAACCGCGACCGCTGGATCACCCTGGTGTTCATCGCGGCGGGCATCGGTTCCATGGCCTGGGGGGAAATGCATCATGACGCCCGGCTGGGCTGGGGCGAGCTGTGTTTCGTGGCCGCGTCCTGCTGCTGGGGCTTCTACGGCGCGTTGCTGAAGCGTTGGCAGCTGCCGCCGCTGGAGGCGACGATGGGCGTGGCGCTGCTGTCGGCGCTGCTGTTCATGCCGGTGTATGCGCTGTTTTTGCCGTCCGGGCTGGCGGCGGCCAGTTGGCCGACCATCATCACCCAGTCACTGTTCCAGGGCAT
>DASUIL010000095.1:0-2500 GCA_036273075.1 Fluviicoccus sp.
GAAGACGACGGTGATGCCGGCGGCATCTTGGCGGCGCATGATGACATCGGTCGTTCCAATTCTCAGATGGAGGGGCCCGGCAAAGGGGGCGCGGCGGACGACTTCAATCATTTCACCCACGCGCAGGCCGAGGGCGCTCAACCGGTGGGAAAATTCGGGCGAGACGGAAATGCCGGCGATGGTGGCCTTGCGGCCGGTTGCCAGGCGGTGCAGCGGATTCAGTGCGACGTTCGCGGTCATGGCGTTCACACAATCTCTAAATGAGAAACAATTGCATTATCACGCAGGCGATAACGGATTGCAAGTGAGAACGATTGCTTTTTGGCAATGATCCTCAGTACCGATAATAATCAATTCCCGCAGTAAATAAAAGGTTATTTCAATTTGTAACAACAAAATTCTCAGGCCTCGTCTTGCGGGCCGCCAAGGCATCTGTTTCTATCGGAGGAAGGCCCGGGAACAGCATAACAATACCCGCCCGGACCCTGACACTGGCCATAAGAAGAGGGTTTCATGATCACGAAAAAATCCCTGCCCGCCGCCCTGGCCGTCCTGGCCCTGGCCGGAGGGCTCTCCGCCGCCGCCCGCGCCGATGTTGACGACGACCTTGACGAATTGCGCGGCACCAGCGCCTACAGCGACTGGCAGCTGGTGAAGAACGACGCCCGACGCAACATCCGCGCCTGGACCAAGCGCGAGGACGGCAAGGGGGTGCGTTCCTTCAAGCTGGACTACATTGTCGATGCGCCGTTCCTGACCGTGGCGCGCGTCTATCTGGACATCGAGAACTACACGCGCTGGTTCTGGACGGTGCGCGAAGCCCGCATCCTGAAGAAGGTTTCCCCCACCGAGTTCTACTACTACGTGCAGCATGACGCGCCGGTAACGCTGCCCGACCGTGATGCCGTCATCCGCGTCACCATCGATCCCTACACGCCGCGCAAGGGCTATGGCGCGCTGAAACTGAAGGCCGCGCCGGACTTCATTCCGCCCAAGCCGCCGCTGGTGCGCATGGACGCCGAGGACATGGTGGTGAAATTCACCCCGATCGACAAGGAACAGGTGCGGGTGGAAGTGGAAGGTTTTATCGATCCGGGCGGACTGGCGCCGTCCTGGGCCATCAACGCGGTGCAGCGCCAGGCGCCCTACTTCACCGTGCTGGGTCTGCAGCGCATGGTGCTGTTGCCGCAGTACCGCGAAGCCAAGGGCCCCTTGCCCTTCAACCTGATCCAGGAGGATTGAATCCGCACACCGGGAAGCCGCAGCGGCTTCCCGGCTCCGCCTGATAGCCTGCCTTAATCAAGAACATAGCATTAAATCATTGGCCTCTAACGATCTACCTGTCTAGTCTTCCTTAACAACCGCTCCGGTTCACTCAAGGGAAGACAACATCATGAATACCGAGTCCCAATGCCCGTTCCACGCCCTGCAGGGCGGCAATGCCGTCGCCAAGGCCCGCTCCAACCGTGACTGGTGGCCCAACCAGCTCAATCTCGCCATTCTGCACCAGCACGCCCCGGCCTCGAACCCGTTGGGCGACGGCTTTGACTACGCCGCCGAATTCAGCAAGCTGGATTACGCCGCCCTGAAACAGGATCTCACCGCGCTGATGACCACGTCGCAGGACTGGTGGCCCGCCGACTGGGGCCACTACGGCGGCCTGTTCATCCGCATGGCCTGGCACAGCGCCGGCACCTACCGCACCGCCGACGGGCGCGGCGGCGCGGGCACCGGCAACCAGCGCTTCGCCCCGGTCAACAGCTGGCCGGACAACGGCAATCTCGACAAGGCCCGCCGCCTGCTGTGGCCGGTCAAGCAGAAATACGGCAACCGCATTTCCTGGGCCGACCTGATGATCCTGGCGGGCAACGTGGCTCTGGAAAGCATGGGTTTCAAGACCTTCGGCTTTGCCGGCGGGCGGGCCGACATCTGGCAGCTGGAAGAAGACATCTATTGGGGTAACGAAAAGCAGTGGCTGGCTACCAGCGACAAGCCGGACAGCCGCTACAGCGGTGACCGCCAGCTGGAAAACCCGCTCGCCGCCGTGCAGATGGGCCTGATCTACGTCAACCCGGAAGGCCCGGACGGCAACCCCGACCCGGTGGCTTCGGGCCGAGACATCCGCGAGACCTTCGCGCGCATGGCGATGAATGATGAGGAGACCGTGGCGCTGGTCGCGGGCGGCCACACCTTCGGCAAGGCGCACGGCGCGGGCGATCCGGCGCTGGTGGGGCCGGAGCCGGAAGCCGCGCCGATCGAGGCGCAGGGTCTGGGCTGGATCAACCAATTCGGCAGCGGCAAGGGCGTGCATACCACCACCAGCGGCATCGAGGGCGCGTGGAAGCCGAACCCGACCCGCTGGGACAACGGCTACTTCGACATGCTGTTCGGCTACGAATGGGAACAGACCAAGAGCCCGGCGGGCGCCAAGCAGTGGGTGGCGAAGAACTGCAAGCCGGAACACCTGATCCCGGACGCGCACGACCCGTCGAAAAAGCAT
>DASUIL010000096.1:0-2686 GCA_036273075.1 Fluviicoccus sp.
TTACGTGCGTGCAACCGCGCAACACCCGCTGCCCGAACCCGGCCCGTCCGCGCCGCCCGCTCCGACCAGCGATGTCGATGTCAGCGAACTGGTGTTCTCGGTGTTCGGCTCGCTGAAGGACCCGGATATTGTCCCCTTCGGCTCCGCCTTCCCCAGCCCGGAACTGTTTCCGCTGGCGCGGCTGGCGCGCTCGATGTCGCACGCGCTGCACCGTCTGGCCCCGGACACCATCATTGCCGAAATGACTGAAGGCAACGCCGAGCTGCGCCGCCAGATCGCCCTGCGCAGCGCCGGGTTCGGCATCCGCCGTCCGCCGGAGGAACTGGTGATCACCAGCGGTGCAATGGAAGCGCTGAACCTGTGCCTGCAATGCCTGACCCAACCCGGCGACCTGGTGGCGATTGAAGCGCCCGCCTTCTACGCCAGCCTGCAGGTGCTGGAGCGGTTGAAGCTGAAGGCGGTGGAAATTCCCGTGCACCCCCGGGAAGGCATCGACTTGGACTATCTGGAAGATTGCCTGCAAAGGCTGCCGATCAAGGCCTGCTGGTTCATGAGCAGCTTGCAGAATCCGCTTGGGGCCAGCTTGTCCGATGAACGCAAGCAGGCGCTGTATGCGCTGCTGGTGCGTTACCAACTGCCGATGATTGAGGACGATGTCTACGCCGAGCTCTATTTCGGCGACCGGCCGCCGCGCCCGGTGAAAAGCCTGGATACCGAGGGGCTGGTAATGCACTGCGGCTCGTTTTCCAAGTGTCTGGCGCCGGGCTACCGCATTGGCTGGGTGTCCGGCGGGCGTTACAGTGAGGCCATCCAGCGCCTGAAGCTGATGACCACCATTTCCCCGTCCATTCCCGCCCAGGCCGCTATTGCCGATTATTTGCAACATGGCGGTTATGACCGTCACCTGCGCAAGCTGCGCCATGAATTGGAAAGCCGCCAGTCATCCATGCTGGCCTCGGCGGCGCGGCACTTTCCCGAAGGAACGCGCGTCACCCGTCCGGCAGGCGGCTACCTGCTGTGGTTCGAGTTTCCGGAACGGGTAGATTCACTGCAACTGTGCCGGCAGGCTATGGCGCGGGG
This sequence comes from Fluviicoccus sp., assembly GCA_036273075.1. Classification (GTDB taxonomy): domain Bacteria; phylum Pseudomonadota; class Gammaproteobacteria; order Pseudomonadales; family Moraxellaceae; genus Fluviicoccus. The sequence continues at coordinate 1,081 of DASUIL010000096.1, forward strand.
CATCAGCCTGGCGCCCGGGCCGATCTTCTCGGCCACCCGGCGCTTTGGTCATTGCGCGCGGCTGAACAGCGGCCATCGCTGGGATGAACGCAAGGAGCAGGCGATGACAACGCTGGGTGAATTGCTGCGTCAGCCCTGAGGGCCACCATAGCCGCCGGCCAGGTCATTCCATTCGATGCGCCGCTTGCGCCAGTGTTCCTGGATCGCCTGCGTGAAATCATGACGCACCAGCTTCGCCCGGTTCAGCAGCCAGTCCTCGTCCTGATGGCGGATCACAATCCCCTCCAACACGCCGTCGCGATACTGACTACCGGAATGCATGACCAGCTCCTTCAACTGCTCCAGCGTATATTGCCCCTCGCCGATACAACGAATGGCAGGCAGTTCCAACTGCGCCAGCAAGGCATTGCGCCGCCGGGTCGACCAGAACGCCTCGCGCTGACGGTCATAGACATCAAAGCCGACAAACCAGCCCGGCAGGCCGGTATAGTCCAGCGAGTGCCGCGCCGCACACCATTCCCCAAACAGGATCAGGTTCTCGCCCAACGCATCAAACAATACGTCCTCATAGCGGCGCAGCCACATTTCCAGTTTCTCGAACTGGCCCGGAAACGGCCGTTCCAGATAATGGCCGCGATTCTGCGCCCGCAGCTCGCCGTTTTCCCCCACGGAAATGCCCAGGTTGGCGCCGTCCAGCTTTTCTTCCAGCGTCACCGGACCGGCCAGCAGGGCCTCGATCTCGACAGGGGTCAGTACCTTGTCGTCGCGGGGGGAGTCCGCGCCCAGCCAGGCAATGTGCGGCGTGTGGGGAAATCGGAAGAAGTCGTTCATGGGTGTTTCTTTTCCAGCCATTTGTCATGGGACCAACCGGGCAGCAGTTGCAGCACCTCGATCCCGTTCTTGTGCAGTTCATCCAGCCAGTCGTACCAGTCCGTATCGGCGGCATTGACGATCTGGCAAGGTCCGCGTTTCAGCGCTTCCAGCGCGGCGGCCACCAGCTTGCGGTCAGAGTGGTCGTGCACCACTGTCGCCAGCGGCTCCTCCAGATAGGCGTAGCCTTCGTCATCGTAGAGCAGGTCCACCGATAGCACCTGTCCGCGATTCCACTTCTGGCGCACCACCTGACGGCCGAAATCATTGTAATCAAGCTTGTGCTCGTACTCTTCCTCAATCCGCCCCTGATTGTCCATCACCAGCACATCATCTGAATTGGCGAATCGGCTGAGCCAGGCATAGGCAAGCTCACACAAATCAGGATTGTCGGGCGAGACATGCAAACAGTGGTTGTTCACCGCGCTGGCGTCGAGCAGTACATTGGTGTCGATCACATAAAACCGGGTCATGCCGGGGTCTCTTCCAAATTATTCTTTGAACCGAAGGAGGCGCCGTCTTGTGATGCGCATAATAAACAATCCCACGGGAAGAGTTCATGAACCATCACCGGGTATCGGGAGACTTCGCCCAAAACAAAAAGGGCCACAGTTTTCACTGTGACCCTTGTTGAATGTTTGGTCGGGACGGCGGGATTTGAACTCGCGACCCCTTGCACCCCATGCAAGTGCGCTACCAGGCTGCGCTACGCCCCGAACAGGCGGCTATCTTAGCG
>DASUIL010000097.1:0-13373 GCA_036273075.1 Fluviicoccus sp.
CATGCGGCTGATACGGCGGTAGGGACTCCAGAAGGCCTCGCGCACCGAGATCGCGTTTTCCACCAGCTTGACGACGGTGGCGTCCCAGTCGTTGCCGTCGCGGTCATAGAAAATGCCGTTGCGGCCGACAATCATCTTGCCAGCCTCCCCGGCGGTCAGCGCCGCCACGATGGTGATTTTCTCGGCGCTGCCCTTGCGCACGCAGTCAGCGTATATCAGGTAAGTACCGCTCAATCCGGCCATGGATGCGTGGCGGCCCATGTCGTTGACCTTGACGCACAAATCGCAGCTGCGGCCGTCGATATACAGGGTTCCGGCCTGAAACACCGCCTTGTCGCGACGGGTATAGAAGTCGCTCAGCGACACGAAATTGTTGAGCAGGGTTTTCAGGTCGCGCTGGTAGCGCACCAGCCGGTCCAGATCCACCAGACTGTTTGCGGCGTCCGCGACCGCCAGATCTGCGGTCACCAATCCCAGCAGGGCCTCCATCACGCCGGGCGCGGACAGCGCCGCCAACCGCTCATCGGCCAACGCCGCAGGCGGCAAGGCCGGCTTGGCGGCCTGCCAGTCGCGGTACACCGTGAAGCGTGCCTTGATGCCGGACCAGGTCGCGGCGTCCAGCGTCACCAGGTCAAACCCCGTCAGCGGATCTGCCACCAGGCGTTTGAAGGCCGCCAGCCGGTCGCGCCAGGCCGGGTTGACACCGGACAGCAGGTTCAAGGGCTGGTCCGGGGCGATCAGCGACAACGGCAGGCGCGCCATGTCCTCACTGCTCAAGGTCAACGCCTGCGCGCCCAGACGGGCGAAATCATCATCGCTGCCGTTCAGCGCCGCTTGCGCGCGCTGGTCGAACCCGGCCAGTTGGGTGCGGGAGAAGTAATCATCAATCTTGGCCTCAACGGCCAGCAGCGCCTCGCAGGCGGCCGGGGTGGCGTCACCCAGCGGCTCGCTGACCTTCGCCCGCTGCCAGTCCGTCACCAGCGCCAGATCCGTGAAGAACTGGCGGATCAGGGCTTCGGTCACCCCGGGATCGCCGCTGCGGTCGGTTTCCGAACCCGCGCAACTGGTAATGTCCTCCACCGCCGCCGCCAGACCGGAGGCTGCCGCCATCGCGGCGGGCACGATGCCGTCGCCATTGGGCATCGCGGGCGGGAAAACCTTGGCCAGATCTTCAGTATCCGTCACCGTGACCGAAGTGGCTTCGCCGCGACCGAGACGGGACAGAAGCTCACCGGCGCCGGTCACCAGCTTGCGCCCCGCCTCGGTTCCGGCGTCAATCGCCAGCAACGGCAGGCCATCGCCGGACAGCAACACCGACTTGTCCTTCAGCAGCGACAGCGACCAGCGCACCGCCTCCAGCAGTTCCGGTGCACGGATGCGGCCGTCCTTGTCGGTATCAATGTAATCCAGCGTCCGGCCGTCCATCTCCAGGCCGCGCGTCGGGCAGGCCAGCGCCGCCCACAGTTTCTGGTCCAGCTCGGGCAGGTTTTCCAGATCCTCCACGCGGTCGATGATGACCTGGTCAAAGCCGCCGTAATGGATAAAGCGCCAGTTATGGGCCATATTCGTATTCTCCCTTGGAATGGATGCCGCCGGTTCGGTTGAACGACTTTTACCGAAAACCGCGCGGGCTGTGAAGGATCAGGAGCGGGATTGTTGCAGGAAATCCGTCAACAGGGCGTCAACGGGAGCGCGGATGTCGTGCCGCTCATTGGCCAGCTGGTGGGAGGCCGCATCCAGTTGCAGGCTGACCACCACACGAAAGCGGCGGCGAATGAAATGCCGGTTGTAGCGGCCGTTGACGGTGCTGTCCTTCTCCCCCTGCACCAGCCAGACCGGGAAATCGGCCGGGGGATAGCGATGCATGGCCGGCACCCAGCGTCGCAGCGCGTTGATCCACTCCACCGGCATCCAGCGCGACTGAAGGGGATCGTCATGCCGCACAAAATGCAGGAAATCTTCATCGCTGGTGTTGCGGCGGAAATTGCGCGGCATTACGGTCCGCAACGCCCCCACCAGCCAGAAAGCCCCCCGGATCTGCCACCACTGGAACGGCGTCGGCAACACCAGCGGCGCCAGCAGGAACAGCCGGTCAAACGCGGGCGGGCGACCATCCCGGCAGGCGCGCAGCACATGCTCCATCAATATCGCGCCGCCGGTGCTCTGCCCCAGGCCCAGCCAGGGCTTGGGGGCCGAATCCACCATCCAGGCCAGCAACCGGTCCAACAGTATCTGGTATTCGCTGAAATCCCGGATGCCGACACGCACGCCGCTTGACAGGCCGTGTCCCGGCAAATCGTGGATGACCACCGCATAGCCCTGTTCCAGAATCCGGGGCAGCAACCGGGGGTAGAGTCCGCTATGCTCCAGATAGCCGTGCACGATGAAAACCGTGCCCCGGCAGACCATGGGCCTGAAATAATGCACCAGCACCCGGTAACCGGCCGCCTCTATCCAGCCGCCGGCATGACGCAGGCCGGGATGGCGGCGCTCTTCGTCAAGGGCGTAGTAACGGCTGTAGTCATCCGCCGCGCCCTGCTCCGGCCAGGGGCTGTCCGGATCAAAGACCGGAATGGCGGCGCGTGCGGCATCAGGATTGAACATGACGTCTCCCGGGATGACCGCCGCTGCCGGACGGCCCCCGTTTTTGGCACAAAATGTCAAGTTAGGTCGGTGGCCGGTGCTATGCTGAATCCAGTACGAACGTACCTGGAATTACGGCGACACCGGAATGTCTGGTTCCCCGCAAGTATAGTCACACAGGTGAAGTTATGATTGGTATTCCCATTGGCCTGCTCGCCTCGAACGCGACCGAATGGTATCTGCATAAATACGCGCTGCACGGCGTCCCCAAACCGGAAGGCGGACGCAAGTCCATTTCCGAGCCGTTCATGAAGCGCCACTGGAGCCATCACCGTCGCGTGCGCCTGCAAAAATACCGCGATGACGACCTGTACGCCGACTTCAACAACAGCCCCGACGCCAAGGCCGAAGTTGCCGCGCTGCTGAAACTTTGCGCTGCCACCGGCGTGGTGTTCCCGGTCGCCCCCTTCTTCACCCTGACCACCTGGTACTGCGCATGGAATTACTGGCACGTGCACAGCCAGTCTCATCTGGATACCGAATGGGGCAAGAAGAAGATTCCCTGGCACTACGACCACCACATGAATACCAACCAGGACGCCAACTGGTGCGTGACCAAGCCCTGGTTTGACTACATCATGGGGACACGGGTGATCAGCTCGGAAGACCTGAAGGAATCGAATCCGCTGGGAATCCCGTTGCCGAAGTTCGTGGAGGACCGCCTCAACGCGCTGGCGCGCAAGTACGCCCCGCGCGCCTTCGAGAAACTGGACGCGAACCTCGCCGATGAAGCCCGCAAGCGCGCCCAGGGGCTGGAAGAGGCCATGCCCGATTTCGGGCAACAGGCCGCCTAATCCTGGAAGACAATCCGGTCCCGGTTGCTGTCGATCAGCGCCGGGCCGAATCCCTTGACCTTATCCAGCTGCTGCAGGCTGGTGAATTTCCCTTTCTCCGACCGCCAGCGCACGATCGCCTCCGCCTTCGCCTGGCCCACCCCTTTCAGGCGCAGGGCCAGCGTCGCCGCATCCGCCGTATTGATGTTGACCCGGGTTTCCGGCTCCGCCGCCTTGACCGGCTCACAGGCAAGCGCCGTCGGGAAAAGTACGACTCCACTGAAAAAAGCCCCCAAAAGGGAGCCAGTCCGCATATTCATCATTCAACACTCCATGTCGGCGGGATTTTCCGTCTACAATAGGGCTTGCGCCGCGCCCGGCGCGATATAAATCAATATCCGTGGAAACGCTGTGCTTGGCGTATGCCCGGGATTTGATTTATATTCCAGAATCTTAGCATTGTTTCCTCACCAAGAAATACAACAACGGCAGCAGGTATCAACATGGCAGTTCCACCGTCCTCACCCACGACATCCTTTGGAGGCCTGGCCAAACGCCTGGTCATGGAAGGCGTGGTTGATGCCAACGCCATGCAGAAAGCGCTGGTCGAAGCCCAGCGCGAACAGATTTCCCTCGTCACTTACCTGGTCAACAACAAGCTCGCCAAGGCCGCCCAGATCGCCTGGACCATGGCCGACGAATTCGGCGACCCGCTCATTGATCTCGACCTGATCGACCCCGACCTGATTCCCAAGGATATTCTCGACGAGAAAATCATCCGCAAATACAACGCCCTGCCCATCTTCAAGCGGGGCAAGCGCCTGTTTGTCGCCATGAGCGACCCTACCCGCCTCGACGCCATTGACGCAATCCGCTTCAACACCGGCATGACTGTCGAAACCATCGTGGCGGAAGAGGACCGGCTGCTGAAGCTGATTGAACGCATTCTGGAAGGCAGCAGCAACAAGGCGTTCGAAGGACTGGATGACGACCTGGAAAACCTGGACATCACCGGCGGCGAGGAAGACAGCGGCGGCAAGGACAGCGGCGGCAGCTCGGCCGAGGATGACGCCCCCATCGTCAAGTACATCAACAAGATCCTGCTTGACGCCATCAAGATGGGCGCCTCCGACTTGCACTTCGAGCCCTACGAAAAGTCGTACCGGATCCGCTTCCGCGTCGACGGGGTGCTCCGGGAAATCACCCGTCCGCCGGTCCAGCTGTCCACCAAGCTCTCCGCGCGCCTGAAAGTCATGTCGCAAATGGACATCTCGGAGCGCCGCGTGCCGCAGGACGGCCGTATCAAGCTGAAACTGTCGAAGACCCGGGCCATCGACTTCCGTGTCAATTCCATGCCGACCCTGTTTGGCGAAAAGCTCTGCTTGCGTATCCTGGATCCATCCAGCGCCTCGCTGGGCATCGACATGCTGGGTTACGAGCCTGACCAGAAAGCCCTGTTCATGGGCGCGCTGGAAAAACCGCAGGGCATGCTGTTGATCACCGGGCCCACCGGCTCCGGCAAGACGGTGTCGCTCTATACCGGTCTCAATATCCTCAATACCGTGGAAAACAACATTTCCACCGCCGAGGATCCGGTCGAAATCAACCTGGAAGGCATCAATCAGGTCAACGTCAACCCGAAGGTGGGCCTCACCTTCGCCTCGGCGCTGAAGGCCTTCCTGCGCCAGGATCCGGAAATCATCATGATCGGTGAAATCCGGGACCTGGAAACGGCGGAAATCGCGGTCAAGGCCGCTCAGACCGGTCACATGGTGATGTCGACACTGCACACGAACAGTGCCCCGGAGACCCTGACCCGCTTGCGGAACATGGGCGTTCCCTCGTTCAACATCGCTACCTCCGTGAATCTGGTCATTGCGCAGCGTCTGGCCCGGCGGCTTTGCAGCGCCTGCAAGAAACCGATGGATGTACCCCGCGCCAGCCTGATCGAAATGGGATACACCGAAGCAGATCTCGATACGGGATTCGTGGTATACGAACCTGTGGGATGCGACCAGTGTCGCGACGGATACAAGGGCCGCGTCGGTATTTACGAGGTGATGAAGGTCACACCGAAAATCGCGCGCATCATCATGGAGGAAGGCAATTCAATCCAGATTGCCGAGGCGGCCATGTCGGAAGGATTCCCGGATCTCCGCCGCTCCGGGCTAAAAAAAGTAATGGCTGGCGTGACCAGCCTGACCGAAGTCAACCGGGTAACCGGTGTTGATTAACCGAGTGTAGCTCACCATGGCAACCAACAAAGCAGACGCTGTACTGAATTTTGCCTACGAGGGCACCGACAAACGGGGCCAGAAGGTCAAGGGCGAAACCACCGGCAAGAATATCGCCCTGGCGAAGGCCCAGTTGCGCAAGCAAGGCATCAACGTCGTCAAGATCCACAAGAAGAGCAAGGGGCTTTCCTTTGGGGCGGGCAAAAAGAAAATCACGCCACTGGATATCGCCATCTTCACCCGCCAGCTGGCCACGATGATGAAGGCCGGGGTACCTTTGGTGCAGTCCTTTGAAATTGTCGCGGAAGGCCTGGACAATGCGTCCATGCGGGAAGTAGTCATGGGCATCAAGGCCGAGGTCGAGGGCGGCAACACCTTTGCCGGCTCCCTGCGCAAGTACCCGCTGCTGTTCGATGACCTCTTCTGCAGCCTGGTCAACTCCGGTGAACAGTCCGGCGCCCTGGAGGTCATGCTAGACCGGGTCGCGATGTACAAGGAAAAGAGCGAGCTGCTGAAGCAAAAGATCAAAAAGGCCATGAAATACCCTATGTCGGTCATGGTCGTAGCCCTGATCGTCACCGTGATCCTGCTGCTGAAGGTTGTTCCCGTGTTCCAGGATCTGTTCTCCAGCTTCGGCGCCGAACTCCCCGCCTTCACACAGATGGTCATCAACATGTCCAAGTGGCTGCAGGAGTGGTGGTTCGTCGTGCTGATCATTGTCGTGGGCACCATCGGCGCCTTCGTCGAATCCAAGAAGCGCATCCCCGCCTTCGTCAACTTCCTGGATCGGCTCTACCTCAAACTGCCCATTGTCGGTGATATCGTCTTCAAATCGACCGTGGCCCGTTTCTCACGGACCCTGGCCACTACCTTCTCCGCCGGCGTACCCCTGATTGACGCCCTGATATCCTGCGCGGGCGCAGCGGGCAATATCGTCTACAAGGATGCCATCCTCCGCATCCGTGATGACGTCGCCACCGGGCAGCAACTGGGCTTCGCCATGCGCCAGTCCGGTATTTTTCCGTCAATGGCCCTGCAGATGGTCGCCATCGGCGAAGAGTCCGGCGCACTGGACGCCATGCTCGAAAAAGTCGCCACCCACTACGAGAATGAAGTGGACAATGCCGTTGACGGTTTGACCAGCATGATGGAACCGTTGATCATGGCGGTTCTGGGTATCCTGGTCGGCGGCCTGGTTGTCGCCATGTACCTGCCGATCTTCCAGCTCGGTTCCGTGACCTAAACTCCATGACTGAACTTCTGGTAACCAGCCCCCTGCTTGCAGGGGGCCTCTTTTTGGTGCTGGGCCTGTGCATCGGCAGCTTCCTCAATGTCGTGATCTACCGGCTGCCGGTCATGCTGGACCACCAGTGGCGGCGCGAAGCCTCCGCTGTTCTGGAGCTGCCTGAACCGGAACTCCCCCGTTTCAATCTGATGTGGCCTCCCTCCCGCTGCCCCAAATGCAGCCATGCCATCGGACCTCTGGAAAACATTCCAGTGATCAGTTGGTTGTTGCTTCGCGGGAAATGCCGTGGCTGCAAGACCCCGATTTCCATGCGCTATCCGCTGGTCGAAATCGCCACCGGATTACTGACCCTCATCGTCTTCCTGATTTTCGGTCCGACCGGGAAGATGCTGGCAGCGCTGTTCCTCACCTGGTCACTGATCGCCCTGACCATGATCGACTTTGACACGCAGTTGCTGCCCGACTCCATCACGCTGCCGCTGTTGTGGGCCGGCCTGCTGGTGAACATGCAGGCCGGCATGTGGATCAGCCTGCAACAGGCGGTCATCGGCGCCGCCCTGGGCTATCTCTCGTTGTGGAGCGTCTACTGGCTGTTCAAGCTGGTAACCGGCAAGGAAGGCATGGGCTATGGCGACTTCAAGCTGTTGGCCGCGCTGGGTGCCTGGCTGGGCCCGGTGCAGTTGCCGCTGATCATCCTGCTGTCCTCGGTGGTCGGAGCCGTTATCGGCGGTGTTTATATGGCCGTGCGCAAAGAAAGCGCCCCCTTTGCCTTCGGTCCCTATCTGGCCATTGCCGGATTCATCGCGCTGCTGGGCGGGCCGGAAATCGTTACCTGGTATCTGGGAACCTGGAACCACTGAACCATGCTGATCATCGGACTCACGGGCGGTATTGGCAGTGGCAAGACCTTGGCCAGCGATTACCTGGCGGAACAGGGCATTACCGTGGTCGACGCCGATCAGGTTGCGCGGGAAGTCGTGCAGCCGGGGGAGCCTACGCTGACGGCTATTGCCGCGCACTTCGGACCGGACGTCCTCCTGCCCGATGGTTCGCTGAACCGTCCGGCGCTGCGGCAGCGGGTTTTCTCCGACCCCTCCGAACGAGCGGTGCTGGAGTCGATCACGCACCCTGCCATACGCGCCAGGATACTGCAGCACCTGCAGGACAGCGCCTCCCCCTACACCCTGCTTGTGTCGCCGCTGTTGTTTGAAACCGGACAGGCGGGCTTTTGCCAGCGCACGCTGGTGATTGATGCGGAAGAACACGACCAAAAAGCCAGGGCCGCCAGCCGCGACGGCGTCAGCGAGGCCCAGATCGCCAGCATCATGGCGGCGCAACTGTCACGGGAAGAGCGGCTGCGCCGGGCGGATGACATCATCACCAACCACGGCGCGCCCGAAGATCTCTACTTGCAACTTGATGACATGCACCGCAAATACCTCGACATGGCAGCCGAACTGAACTATGCCTGAAGCATCCCCAACCATACCGGCCACCTTTCCCTGTCCCCGCTGCGGACAACCCTCCCGCTGGCAGGACAACCCTTTCCGGCCGTTCTGCTGCGAGCGCTGCAAACTGATTGATCTGGGGGGATGGGCCGCCGAAAGCTATCGTATTCCGGTAGCGTCAGCCCGTGACTTTGAGGACGGGTCCCAACCTGACAGCGAATAACCGCATGAAAAACGGCCCTGAACGGGCCGTTTTTCATGCATCAGATTGCCGGTTGCGGCAAGGGCGTCTTGGCCGCTGCCGGTGTAGCCGGTGGAACAGCGACCGGAGGAACCGCTGGCTTGACCGAGTCAATGGCCAGCTTGCCATCCACCACCACCAGAGCCTTCAATTCCGTCGGGGTGAAGAACACACCTTGCGGCTTGACGCCGGCCACCTGCACACGCAGGTTCATGCCGTAACCCAGATCCTGGCGATAATCCCGGAAGTCCTTCAACACCTCGGCCATGTCCTTGTCAAAATTGAAGCGGGCCTTTTCCTGGATGGCGTCGCGGAAAGTGCCGTGCAGCATCCAGTTGGCGGTTCGAGCCAGGAAGCTGCTGGTGGACAGTTCGAAAGAGACATCCTCAAGCCGCATTTCATTCGTTTCGGCATCCAGCACGGGACGCCCCAGCAGATAGACCTCGGCGACAATCGGTTTTTGCAGCTTCAGGCCCAATACCGCCTTGTCGCCGCTGCCATAAAAACGCAAGCTGTCGATCAACACTTCGCGGCCGCCGGCATCAAAGGGCTTGCCCACCAGTTTTTCGTTCAGGAGGGCATTGGCCGTATCCAGCCCGATATCGCCCCGCACCGCGAGATAGAAGGAGTCCTGGGGAGTCGTGAGGCGCTGGGGCTGGGGAATGGGCGGCAGCGGCAGTCTGGGCTTGTCGCCGGTGACAATTTGGGGACGCGCCTGGACACTGACCGCCGTGGTCACCATCCGGCCGGTTCCCTTGATGTCCGCCAGACCAATGGCCTCGGGTTGCAGCAGCAGCCAGATATTCTTGTGGACCTCGCGCGGCTCGTTCAGCAGCGGCCAGGATTTGGCGAGCATGGCTTTCAGACCGAACTGCTTGAAATTGTCGGTAATTGCCTGCGTCACCATCGCCTGCACCTTGTCGCGCACGATCGGCAGGTTGAGTATCTTCTCGACCGGCAGGTTGAGCTTGGTGATGTTGCAAGGCTTCAACCACTTCAATTGCCAGGGGTCGGGTTGCAGGGCCAGATCGCCGCCCTGGGTCCAGTACATGCGGCCGGGCAGGGAAAATTCGATGCGCGGCATTTCCTCGCCGTTGATGCCGCAACTGACGCCGCCCAGATTGAGCCCGGCGGTGCGGATATTCGAGTCGAGCGAAAAATCCAGCTGCGTGGTGGCCATGAACTGGTTGCCGGTCAGCGACAGCTTGAGATCCTTCAGGAAGACCTGGTGCTTGATGTCGGCGTTGCCGATGCCGATGGACTGGGTAGTCGTGGCGGCGGACAAAGGCCTGGGCGAGGTGCGCAGCACCTCGGTCCGCATGGCCTCCAGATCCAGGGAAATGGGCAGGTTGATCACTGACGGGTTGACCGCCGGCATCACAAACGGCGCAGGCGCATTTGGCGGCGGCTGGATTTGCGGCGCGGAGCAACCCGCCAGCATAACGGCGCTGACGGCTAGGGCGGGCCATACATGACGCATAGGATTCCTCGGCAAGACAGGTTTGGACGGTCGAGGCCGCGATTTTGCCATATCGGGGCGACACTGTCCCCGCTGTGTTGGGCGTTCAGCCCTTGCCGAACGCAGGTTTCAGCAGATCGAGGATGCGACTGGCCAGGATGTCGGCCTGAACATCAGGCTCATCGCTGTGGTGACAGAACGCCTGGGTGAAGTTGCCCTCCAGCCACAAGTGTGCGAAACCGTGCACGACGCTCCAAGCCAGCATGCTGTACAGGAACACCTGATCCTTGCGGTCCGGCGGCGTCAGACTGCCAACCACATCCGACAACAGGGCGAAGCACTCATCCCCGGCTTCGCGCAGCAAGGCATTGTCCTTGTCCAGCGCCTCGCAACGGAAAACCAGCCGGAATGCCCCGGGACGGAGAATGGCGAAGTCAATATAGGACAAACCCACCGCCTTCAGTCTGGCGTAAGGATTCGAGCCGGCCGCCGCCACCCGGGCCACCCCTTGGGCGGTCATGTCGCGGAACACACTGGCGGCGTAGGCTGACAATAACCCGGCGCGATCCCGGAAATGATGCGCCGGAGCGGCATGCGACACCCCCGCGCGGCGTGCGCAGGCGCGCAGGGTAAAGGACTCCAGTCCCTCCTCCTCGATCAGGTCGCCGGCCGCCTGCAACAAGGCGCGCGCCAGATCGCCGTGGTGGTAGGGCGGGCGGGGTTCCGGAACAGTCAGGGGCTTCACGGTCATCTTGATCTCGTTATCCGGCGTCAATATCGTCTTTACAGTGTAAAGTTTAGCCGTTTTCCCGGCGGATTGCACGAATCTTCCCGACCTGCGATTTCCGGCCCGCCGCCACAGGTTCCCGGCGCATAAAATTGACGGAAGGAACTGCCAGACCCCTTGTGCGGCATTGCATTCAGGGTTAGCCTGCACGAGTTTGCAAACGCGTCCTGTTTGCATCGGAACAGCTTCCCCCACCGGGAGCATAGTACAGGCATCTACAATAATAACCGGCGAAGCTCGCGAAGTGTTCGCCCCCAGGAGGCACCATGACCCGCCCCGCTACATGGCGTGTACAACATGTCGAAACCTCGGCCGGCCCCCTGTTTGTCCGGCGTCGGGAAGGCAGCGGCGTACCCCTGGTGCTTTGGCCGTCGATCTTCTTTGATCACTCGCTGTACCTGGGCCTGACCGAGTGGCTGCCGAACCCGATGATCATGCTGGACGCCCCCGGCCACGGCCGCAGCCAGGGTTGCCCCGATCCGCTGACGCTGGATCTTTGCGCAAAAGCCCAGGAAGAAGTCCTGCGTGAACTCGAGATCCCGTCCGCCATTGCCGTCGGTACCTCCTGGGGCGGGCTGGTTGCCATCACCCACGCGCTGGCCAACCCCGACCACCGCGTCAAGGGTCTGATCCTGGCCAATACTCCGTTCGGTATGGACAAGTCCCCCAGCCTGCGGACACGGTTGATCCTGGCCATGACACGCTTCATTCCCGGTCGCGCCCTGTTCCGCAGCGGCATCGCCAAGGCGTTCTTCTCGCCGACAACCGGGGTGCGCCATCCGGAAGTGATCCAGAACTTCCTCGACCAGGAGGAAACCTTTGATAATCCCGGCCTGTACACGGCCATCCGCTCGGTGCTGGTCGAGCGCCCTTCCCTGATTCCCGAACTTGGCAGGCTGAACATGCCGGTACTGGTGATCGCCGGGGAAGATGATGCCCTGTTGCCGGTCGAAACCTTGAAGAAGACTTCCGCCGCCATCCCCAGGCATCATTTCGAGGTCATTCCCGCCACCGGCCACATTTCCCTGGCCGAACGCCCGCACGAGTGCTCCACGCGCATCCGCAAATGGCTGGCGCAGCACTTTGCGGGCGGCTATGCTGAGGCGCAACAGGCCTGAACGGCCCTCCCGCGGGGATGGGACATGCGGATATTCGTGACCGGCGGCAGCGGTTTTCTCGGGCAACGGCTGATCCGCCGCCTGATGGCGGAAGGGCACCGGATTTCGGCGCTGTCACGCAATAGCGATAGTGACCGGAAGCTGGAGGGGCTGGGCGCCATCCCGGTGCGCGGTTCCCTGGGCGACATCCCGTCCTGGTCGCGCCAGCTCCATGATCACGACATCGTCGTGCATGCCGCCGCCCCGGTGGACGTCTGGGGCCATTGGCCGGACTTCCGGCGCGAGATTGTCGAGGCCAGCCTGCAACTCTACGAAGCCGCCTGCGAGCAGCGGGTCAAGCGCTTCGTCCATCTCAGCTCCGAGTCCGTATTGCAGGACCGCCTGCCGTTGCTGGACATTGACGAGTCCACGCCCTACCCGCTGGAACCGAATTCCCTTTACGGCAAGGCCAAGAAGCTGGCCGAACAGGCCTTGCTGACCCATGCCCGGACAACCACACTGATCATCCTGCGCCCCAGCTTCATCTGGGGAGCGGGCGACAGCCAGACGGGCGCGCTGCTGGAGCGGGTGCGCCGCAAACAGTTTGTCTGGATCGACCGGGGGGAAATTCCCATGGAAATGGTCCATGTCGACAATGTGGTCGAGGCGATCCGGCTGGCGATGAATCACGGCATGCACAAGGGCGTCTATTTCGTAACGGACGATCACCCGATGCCGGCACGGCAATTCCTGGGGGCGCTGATCAGCGCTCACGGCCTGGCCGTTCCGGAGAGCAGCCTGCCGTCGTCGCTGGTCAAGCCGCTGGCGCCCGTGGTGGAAGGTGTGTGGCGCATGCTGGGGCTGAAAAGCACGCCGCCGCTGTCACGTTTCCAACTGGACTTCATCGCCCTGCCCCGCCGTTACCGCATCGACCGCATCCGCCGCGACCTCGGTTATCACCCCATTCGCAGCTTCGAGGAAGGCCTGGCCGAAATCCGCGCCTATCCACTGCCCGCCTAAGCCTGTCTTAAGGCGGGTATGCTAGGATGCGCGCATTCCCCGTCCGCAACGACATTGCCATGACCCCACCCTCCCTGACCCGCTTTGCCTGGCTGTCCATCGCCGCCGCCCTGATCACCCTCAGCCTGAAGATGGTGGCCTATGCCCTGACCGGTTCGGTCGGCCTGCTGTCCGATGCGCTGGAGTCGCTGGTGAACCTGGCGGCGGCGATCATGGCGCTGGCGATGCTGCATGTCGCCGCCCAGCCGCCCGATGACGATCATGCCTACGGCCACAGCAAGGCCGAATACTTTTCCAGCGCACTGGAAGGACTGCTGATCCTGGTGGCGGCGGCGGGAATTGCCTGGACGGCCTGGCCGCGGCTGTTTGATCCCCAGCCCATTGAACAGGTCGGACTGGGCATGGCGATCTCTGTAGGGGCGTCA
>DASUIL010000098.1:0-2070 GCA_036273075.1 Fluviicoccus sp.
TCCTGCTGGTTGAAGCGCTGTTCACGCATGGCGGCAACCTGCTGCTGGCGATCCTGCTCGCTCAGGGCGCTGTTCTTCATGATGGCCTCCCGCTCCTGCAGGTAATCCTTCATGCGCGCATCCCATTCCGCCCGCTCCTGGTCCAGGGCTTCCAGCCGGGTCGCCGCTTCCGGACCGACGATCTGTTCGCGGATGCTGCGCAGTTCCTGCGGAGAACCACCGCGCGCTTTCCAGTCCTGGGTCAGTGTGGTCAGCTCCTGATACTGGTTGAGGGTCTTGACGTTTTCCTTGAGGTCCGGCGGCAGCTGCTCCAGCAAGGCGGCCGTGCGCTTCGCCTTTTCGGTCGCGCTCAGGCTCTTGTCCTGCATCACTTCCAGCCGGGCCAGCGTGTAATTGTCATAGGCGTCTTCATCGCCAAAGAAGGCTTCAATCACGTTGCGGTCGAAATACTGCGAACGCAGTCCCTGAATCGCCTGCTTCTGCTGACGGATGGCCGCCAGATTCTGCGTGGGATCACCCGCCACCTGCGGCAGATGGCCCAGCCCTTCCCGATAGGAAATATAGGACTCCAGCAGCTTTTCCGCCTGCGCGGCCGCCTTGGCGGGCAGCTTGTTGCGGATATGGGCGCGGATGCGGGCAATGATGGTGGTGAGGTCTTCCTCGCCAATCGCGGAGAGGAAATAGTCGAAGGTCTGGCGGACGCCACGGGTGATTTTCAGGTTGCCGTCAGCATCGACTTCCAGCGAGCCGTCCACTTCGGTGTCCTGCAGTGACTTGGGAATGCCTTCCAGACCGGTCTTGAAGCGGGAAGCCGCCTCGCGAGACTTGGCCAGCGCATCAGTGACCATGGCGGCCGTGTTCTCGCCCGGCTTGGGCATCACGGCGGATTGCGCATCGGCAGACTTGTCACGGGACATCCACAGCAGCCCCAGCGCCACCAGCAGCAATACGCCAACCAGAGCAATCGTCGCTTTTTTCTGCATTGTTTTTATTCTCCTTGTGCAGTTACCGCCAACAACAAAACGGCGGCCCTTCCGGGCCGCCGCTGCGTACAATACCAATCCTGATGCTTAGAGACCAGCAGATTTCAGACGGTTCGCATGTTCACGATAAACATCGGTCGGGGCCGGGGTGAACAGGCCGCGGATACCGAACATCTGGTTGATGGCGTCGCCGTGGTTCCACGGGTAGTTGTCGCGCAGCACCTGACCGAAGTGGCTGGAGCAGCGACCGACCAGACCGTCATTGGCTTCATAACCGGCCAGGCTGGTCAGACCGAAGAAGTAGTCCAGCGGATCCAGCGCGTTGGCGAAAGCGGTGGTGCCGCTCCAGGAGTAATTGCGGATGCCGTTGGCCGACGTTGCGCCCTGACCGCAAGCGGTGGTCGGCACGCCGTTCGGATGACGGGCATTGAAACCGGCCGCGCCGACAGTAGTGAAAGAATCCATGCTGGCCATGAAGTCTTCCTTATAGGTGTTACCGGCCAGATAAGTAATCAAACCGGACACCGCCGTGCCGACAGTCTGCACCAGGCTGGCGGAGAACGTACCGGCCGGAGCCACGTTGCGGATCAGGTCAGCCAGACCGGCGCCTTTCACCGGACTGTGGATCAGTGTCAGCGAAGCGACACGGGTCGGCATGACGTCGGCCACGTAACGCACCGAGTAGCCGCCGTGGCTGTGGCCCATCAGGTTGATCTTGGCCGCGCCGGTCATCGCCAGGATGTCCTGGGTCTGCTTCAGCAATTGTTCGCCGCGCACTTCCGAGCTGTTAAAAGCGGAAGCGGAGGTCACATAAACCTTGGCGCCGCCGTCGCGCAGTGCGCCGGGAATGCCGTACCAGTAGTCCACGAAGCCGACCAGCTTGTCGAAGCCCAGCACACCCGGGGCCAGCACGATCGGGTACTTGGTCTTGGTGTAGTCGCAATTGAAGAGGCACCAGGCGCTGCTGACGTTGGCGGTCATGGCGGCGGCGGCGATAGCGGTGGTAGCCAGAAGCTTCTTGTACATGGTGACCTCTCGTGCAACCTGTCGGGTCGCTTTGGGTAAAAAGTAGTTGTTGTGGCGTTAT
>DASUIL010000099.1:0-4562 GCA_036273075.1 Fluviicoccus sp.
GGCGATGTCGTTTGCAACGATGATGGCCGCCGCGAAGGCGTCGGCGCAGGTGGAAATCGAGGCGGGCTGGGGGCAGGGACGCGCCAGTTTCGGCGGACTGGTGGCGGCGGTGCTGCTGGCGCGCCTGTCGGCGGAAGTGCCGTCAGACCGGCGGCTGCGCTCGCTGTCGGTCTCCTTTGTCGGGCCGGTGGCGCCGGGCCCGGCGACGCTGGAAGCCACGGTCTTCCGCAGCGGCAAGTCGGTGACACAGGCCGAGGCGCGCCTGCTGCAGAACGGTGAAGTGCAGGCGGTGCTGCTGGCCAGTTACGGCACGCATCGCGAATCGGCGGTGCGTGTGCCGTCCGCCGTGCTGACGGAAATTCCGGTGCCGGCGAACGGCCGCGCCATGCCCTACCTGCCGGGTCGCATGCCGGAATTCCTGCAACAGTTCGAGATGGTATGGGCGGAAGGCGGCTTTCCGTTCAGCGGTCAGGACAAGCCGGATTTCATGGGCAGCGTCCGATTCCGCGACACCTCCGCGCCATTCACGCTGGAGCATTTCGTGGCGCTGGTGGACGCCTGGCCGCCGTCGGTGTTGCCGATGCTGAGCACGCTGGCCCCCGCCAGCACGCTGTGCTGGACGCTGGAACTGCTGGAGGAGGCGCTGGACCCGGACCCGACGGCTTGGTGGCATTACCGCGTCCGCACTGACCTCGCCGCCGACGGCTACGGCCACGCCGAGGCGCGGCTGTGGGCGGCCGACGGGCGTCTGGTCGCCGTCAGCCGCCAGACGGTCACGGTGTTTGCCTGACCCTTACTGCAAGGTCGTCCCGGCGGGAACGGCGGCCTGGCGGCGTTGCTCCAACTGCCGTTCCAGCCGGTTGTAGGCCTGCTGCATCTGGCTGTCGCGGGTCTGCTGCTTCTTGGCCTGCAAGGCCTGGTTGAAGGCCTCGTACGGCATCTTCAGCAGGATGTAGGTCTGGAAACGGCCGTTGATGGCCACGGTTTCCCGCTTCACTTCCTCGCAGCCCACCACCGACACGTAATCCACCAGCGAGGTGATGACGCTGTCGTACTGGCCGCTGGCGCTGCCGTTGTTGTCCTGCTGGATCATGCGCTCGTTCCCGGCCAGTTCCTGCTGCAGGTTCTTGGCCAGCGCGTATTCCGCCTGCAATTGCGCCTTCTTCAATGCCAGCGGCAGCTTGTCGCTTTCGCCGATGCCCAGCGCGAAGATGCCGGTGCTGTCCGGGCGGGGCGTCGCCTGCGCCCAGGCGGGCATGGCGTCGATGGCCTTTTCGGCCTGAAGCTGGGCGGATTCGCGGCGTTTCTGGTCGAGATGGGCTTCCGCCTTGGCCAGCCCGGCGGCGCTGGGGGAGGAGCTGCAACCTTGCAGCAGGACGATGCTGAATGCCGAGGCGGCGAACAGGGGTTTGAGCAGCGTGTTCATGGTCTTTTTTCCTGGGTCAGGCATCGGATGATGCTGTCATGGAAAAAGCAAGGGGAGTGCCAGAATGATTTTTTTCTAAGTTATTGAAATATATTTAATAATTTAAATCTGTATTAATGGTTCAAAGAATCTTGCGTCATTTCATGCGTCTCAATCATGCAAAAAATGTCGTTAACGGCTGATCCATGAATGGGGTGTATCGGGTTTCATTTTTGCTTCCTCAGAAAGGATATCCCGAGTGAACTAGGCTGTTCGCTTCCCTTACAGTTAATGGCATCCGGTTATTGGCGTGAAGTAGGTTGATTCTTGGACAATCAATCGTTCTTCGTCAGAGCCAGAGATGCCGGCGTCTAGTCAGGTTGCGTCAGGCACTGAGTACAGTTGAGGCGGGCTTACGTATATAAATATGAGAGAGTAAGGATAAAAACTATTAATGAGGTTGTTATTTCCTCTTTGGTAATTATGTTTCTTATGATGGCTGTCACGGATATGGTCGCTAACATGGCGGTGATTGATATATTTGAAATAAGCCATATTAATGGTGCGTCTTTAATGGGCTGAAAAAATCTAATGCCAAGTTTTAAAGCGGAGTATTCGAAAAGAAATAATATTGAGATCAGGGCGTATTTCTGAAGGGGTTTTTGAGTGGTTGTGCTAATAACTAGCATGCTTGATGTTAACATTGCCAGCAATATTGCAGACTCCAATCTGTGGTGATAGGTTGGAAAAGATCCTAAAATATAGCCGAGTATGGGTATGTTGTTTTTCACTCCCAAGGCTATGCTGGCTACGAGAATCATCAACCCTGATCGCGCCTCCCATTTAAGCATGTTGCTTTCTCCAGATTTTAGCCAGCTTCGTTCTTGGGTTATTTTACGTTGGCGCGTTATTCAGGTTGTGGCGATCTATTGTCGTCATCCGAATGCCCATTTTCTAACTAGAGATTTTCATTGGTATCGCACACAAGAACTCTCAAAAGCGCCATGCCTGAAATGTGGCCATTCATTCAAGCTGCTGAAAATCAGCCAGTTAACCCGGAATTCATCGGTTTGACGTACAAGCCTGGGGTCATTCAGCCCGGATGCGCCAGCCACTCCCGCAGTTCCTGCTCGAAACAGGCGGTAAACACCTCCGGATGCGGAATCATGCCCTTGTCGGCGGAAATACCCATCGTCAGCGTGTCCTGATAGCTGAACACGCTCAGGCCGACGCCCATCTTGCCCGACTGCGGACCGAAGAACACCATGTTGCGGATCGCTTCCCCGGCGAAAAACAGTTGCTCGCGCGGACCTGGCACGTTGGTCATGGTCGAGGAGGCGTTGTCGTTGAAAGCGTCCATCAGCGAGTGCTGCACGCCGCGAGGCAGCGTGCCCATCACCGACAGCGAGAAATAGGCCAGCACCGCTTCCTTGCCGCTCTTGATCGCGTCCATGCCCGCCTTCACCGAGCGCAGGCGACCGACCGGATCGGCGACGCCCACCGGCAGCGGCAGGTAGATGAACCCGACCTGGTTGCCCAGCACGATCGGCCCGTCCAGAGGCCGCACGTTTACCGGCACCAGCACGCGGAAGGTAATGCCGTCCACCGGCTCGTTGTTCTGCTGGAAGTAACGGCGCACCGCTCCGGCGGTGGCGGCCAGCACCACGTCGTTGATCTTGCCGCCGTGGGCGTGCGCCAACTTCTTGATGTCCTGCAAGGGCAACTGCCCGGACCAAGCGGTGCCGCGTTGTCCGGTCAGCGGGTGTTTGAAGCTGGTGCGGCTGTCGGGCAGCATCAGCATGCGCGGGAAGGCGACGATCAGCTCCCACAGCAGTTTCAGCGGGTGATGCTTCGGGCGGGAAGCGCGCGGCGCCTCGGTGGTGTTCTCCACGACAGAGGCGGCTTTGTCGGTCAGCGACAGCAGCACCCGCACCAGCGCGATACCGTCGGCATTGCAGTGGTGGATGCGGACGATGATCGCCGCGCCGTCCGGGTGGTTCGGCACCACTTCCAGATCCCACAGCGGGTGGTCAAAGTCCAGCTTCTGCCCGGACAGCGTATCCACGCGTTCCTGGAAGGTTTGCAGCGAGGGCTCGGGCAGCGGACGGAAATGCAGGTGGCGGTCCAGTTGGAAATCTTCGTCATCCTCCCAGTAGCGGTGGCCGTTGCGCAGGCGCGGCACCTGCCGGAAGCGGTCGAATTTCAGCAGCCGTTCGGTAATCAGCTGTTCCAGCGCCGCTTTTTCCGGGGCGCGGTCGAAGAACAGGATGCCGACCACGATCATGTGGTTCACCTCCCGCTCCATGCTGTACCAGCAGTTGTCGCCGGCGGTCATGACATCCGGGGTGTTTTCCGGGCGGAAGGTCAGCCAGGTGCTGGTGATGAACGGCAGGATCAAGGCTCCCAGGCCCCAGCCGGGCACCGAGCGCTTCAGGTGGAAAGCCAGCAGCACTGTCGCCATCGTGGCGGTGAGGTGGCAGGCGAGGAAGCCGGGCAGCGCGTGGGGCAGGTCTAGGAACAGGCCGAGCAGGCCCAGCAGGTTGGCGGCGCGGATGGCGAACTTGAGCGTGGCCACGATTCCGGTTGTTGTCATTATGGGGTGTCCCTGAGGATGGGCTTTGAACCAGTATATCGGGGGCGGGTGGGGAGTAAAGCGGGATTCAATCCCGGGAAGCCGCCAGCAGCCGCGCCACAGTTTCGCCCATCACCGTATAACCTTCCGCCGAGGGATGATAGCCGTCCGCCGCCAGATAGCGCGGGTGCATGTCCAGTCCGTAATCCAGCACCCGGCAGCCGGGCAGTCCGGCCAGCGCCCGGCGCAGGTGGTGATCCATCAGTCCGGCGCGATGGCCGATCACGCCGCGCAGCGGTTGCGGCAGGGCGGTAAAGTGGTGCATCGGCGGCAAGGCGAGGAACGTGATAGGAGCCTGCGTCTGCTGCCGGATGTCGGCGACCAGATGCCGCAGTTGCTCGCGCCAGTGGCGCGGCGCGCTGAAACCGGTGGTGTCATTGACGCCGATGCTGACCAGCACCAGATCCGCCGCTTGCAGGTCATCCGGGAGCAGGTCGCGGCGGACCTCGCGGATGCGCGCGCCGTTGCGGCCATGCGCCCGCCAGTGCGCCGGACGACCGGTCCGGGCGGCAAAGGCCTTGGCGA
>DASUIL010000100.1:0-8063 GCA_036273075.1 Fluviicoccus sp.
TCGCGGTTGAAGGCGATGCCGGAGATGACGGGTTGTTCCATAGTGACCTCGGATTCAGTGGTAATGAGGGTGCCTTCGCCTTCACCGAAGCTGGAAAGCACGCGCAGGGGAACCTGGTATTTGCCGGCGAATTCGACCGAACGGATTTGCAGCACCTTGGAGCCGAGTGAAGCCATTTCCAGCATTTCCTCGAAGGTGATCTTGTCCATGCGGCGGGCTTGCGGCACGACGCGCGGGTCGGTGGTGTAAACACCGTCGACATCGGTATAGATCTGGCATTCGTCCGCCTTGAGGGCGGCGGCCAAGGCGACGCCGGTGGTGTCGGAGCCGCCGCGGCCCAGCGTGGTGATGTTGCCGTCGGGATCCACGCCCTGGAAGCCGGCAACGATGATGACGTTACGCTTGGCCAATTCGGCGCGCATCAGGGTATCGTCAATGGATTCGATGCGGGCCTTGGTGAAGGCGCTGTCGGTGCGGATGGCGACCTGGGCGCCGGTCAGCGACTTCGCGCCCAGACCGCGCTGTTGCAGGGCCATCGCCAGCAGGGCAATGGTGACTTGCTCGCCGGTAGAGACCATCTGGTCCAGCTCGCGCGGATCGGGGTCGGGCGTGATGGCCTTGGCCAGGCCGATCAACCGGTTGGTTTCGCCGCTCATCGCGGAAACAACCACGACGATGTCGTGACCTTGCGCGTGCCAGCGCTGCACGCGCTCGGCGACGGCCATAATGCGCTCCGGGGAGCCGACGGAAGTGCCGCCGTATTTCTGTACGATCAGTGCCATGATAGTGCCTTGTGTCGTTGCCGTTTGGAGGCCGGAGTCCGCAGGCTCCGGCCGCTGGGAGCGGCTAACCGCTCCCGGTTGATCTTCAGCCGCGTTCGCTGATCCAGGTCGAGACGCCGGAAAGCGCCTTGGGCAGGGCGGCGATGTCTGTGCCGCCGCCCTGGGCCATGTCCGGACGTCCGCCGCCTTTGCCGCCCAGTTGCGCCGAAACGTTCTGCACGATATCGCCAGCCTTGAAGCGGTTGGTCAGGTCGGCGGTGACGCCGGCAATGACGGTCGCCTTGTCGCCTTCCACCGTCGCCAGCACGATGACGCCGGAACCCAGCTTGTTCTTCAATTGGTCAAGGGTGGTGCGCAGCGACTTGCTGTCCGCGCCGTCCAGCTTCACCGCCAGCAGCTTTACGCCGCCGATATCCTGCACCTGCGAGAGCAGGTCGTTTCCGGCCGCCGAGGCCAGCTTGGCCTTCAGGCGGTCGATTTCCTTTTCCAGTTCGCGGGCGCGCTCGCTCAGTTGCTGCACCTTTTCGGCGGCGCTCTGACGGTTACCCTTGACCAACTGGCCGATGCTGTTCAGCGCGGTTTCGCCTTCATTCAGCCAGGCCAGCGCGCCGTCACCGGTACGGGCCTCGATGCGACGCACGCCGGCGGCCACGCCGCCTTCACTGGTGACTTTCAGCAGGCCGATGTCGCCGGTGCGGCTGACGTGAGTGCCGCCGCACAGTTCCACGGAAAAATTACCGGTACCCATGCTCAGCACGCGCACAGTGTCGCCGTACTTCTCACCGAACAAGGCCATCGCGCCCTTGGCCTTGGCGGTGTCAATGTCGGTGACTTCGGTGGCGACAGCGCTGTTAAGGATGATCTGTTCGTTCACCAGGCGTTCGATTTCAGCCATTTGCACCGGGGTGACCGCTTCGGGGTGCGAGAAGTCGAAGCGCAGGTAGTCGGCGCAGACCAGCGAGCCCTTCTGCTGTACATGGGTGCCCAGCGTCTGGCGCAGGGCGGCGTGCAGCAGGTGGGTGGCGGAGTGGTTGCGGGCGGTGCGGAGGCGCAGGTCGGCGCGCACATCCGCTTCCACGGCGTCACCAGCGTGCAAATGACCCATGGTGACGACGCCATGATGCAGGAAAGCGCCGCCCACCTTGGTGGTGTCGCGGACTTCGAAGCGGGCATTGGGGCCGGTCAGGTAACCGGTGTCGCCAGCCTGGCCGCCGGATTCGGCGTAGAAGGGCGTGTGGTCGAGAATGACCACGGCCTCGTCGCCTTCATTCAGCTTTTCGACCTGGTTCTCGCCGACGAACAGGGCCAGCACCTTGCCGGAACCCTTGGTGCCTTCGTAACCGGTGAAGACGGTCTCGCTGTCCACCTTGATCAGGCTGTTGTTATCAAGGCGGAACTTGCCGGCCTCGCGGGAGCGGCGGCGCTGTTCGTCCATGCAGCGGTTGAAACCGGCTTCGTCGATGCCGAGGTTGCGCTCACGGGCGATGTCGCCCGTCAGGTCCATCGGGAATCCGTAGGTGTCGTAAAGCTTGAAGACGATTTCACCGGGGATGATGTCGCCCTTGAGGTCGGCGATGTCGGCCTCCAGAATCTTCAGGCCCTGTTCCAGAGTGGCGGCAAACTGTTCTTCTTCCTGCTTCAGGATGCGCTCAATGTATTGCTTGCGCTCGACCAGTTCGGGGTAAGCGGAACCCATCACCTCGGCCAGCGCTTCCACCATGCGGAAGAAGAAAGCGCCGGTGGCGCCCAGCTTGTTGCCATGGCGGCAGGCGCGGCGGATGATGCGACGCAGTACGTAGCCGCGGCCTTCGTTGCTGGGCACCACGCCGTCGGCAACCAGGAAGGCGCAGGAGCGGGCATGGTCGGCGACGACGCGTAGCGAGGGCTGGCTTTCGTTGACGCACCCGATGGCCTTGGCGGCGGCGTCCAGCAGCTTCTGGAACAGGTCGATCTCGTAGTTGCTGTGCACATGCTGCATCACGGCGGAGATGCGTTCCAGACCCATGCCGGTGTCCACGGAAGGGGCTGGCAATGGGTGCAGCACGCCGTCGGCGGTGCGGTTGAACTGCATGAAGACGTTGTTCCAGATCTCGATGTAGCGGTCGCCGTCTTCCTCCGGGCTGCCGGGTGGGCCGCCCCAGATGTCGGCGCCGTGATCGTAGAAGATCTCGGTGCAGGGGCCGCAGGGGCCGGTGTCGCCCATCGCCCAGAAATTGTCGGAGGCGTAAGGCGCGCCCTTGTTGTCGCCGATGCGGATCATGCGCTCGGCCGGGATGCCGACTTCCTTGTGCCAGATGTCATAGGCTTCGTCGTCGGTGGCGTAGACCGTTACCCACAGCTTTTCCTGGGGGATGGCCAGCCATTTCGGCGAGGTCAGGAATTCCCAGGCAAAGGTGATGGCGTCACGCTTGAAATAGTCGCCGAAGCTGAAGTTGCCCAACATTTCGAAGAAGGTATGGTGGCGTGCGGTGTAACCGACGTTTTCGAGGTCGTTGTGCTTGCCGCCGGCGCGGACACATTTCTGGGAGCTGACCGCACGCGTGTAATGGCGCTTGTCCAGACCGAGGAAGCAGTCCTTGAACTGGTTCATCCCGGCGTTGGTGAACAGCAGCGTCGGGTCATTCGCGGGAATCAGCGAACTGGAAGCGACGCGGGTATGTCCTTTTCCCTCGAAGAAAGCGAGGAAGGCTTCGCGAATATCGGCACTGGTGCGCATGGGCTGGCGGGCTCCGTGGGAACGGCGTGTTCAAAAAAGGGGTAGATTATAGCGGGTTATGTCGCAAGGGGGAGGGGTTTTTGCGGCATGTCGCCGTTGGTGAGTTGCTCAGTCTTCAACGTTACGCAGCGCTTTACGGCACTGATCGGAGGTAAAGCCCCGGTATTGGAGGAAACGCAGTTGCCGCGCCTGTTCCTTGCGGTCGGTTGGCGGCTCCTCGCCGAATTTGCGCTGGCGGGTCAGACGTGCCCATTCCAGCCAGTCCTCGGTCATCAGGACGTTGGCAATCAGCTCCTCATCAACCCCGCGCTGTTTCAGGGATTGCCGGATATTCAGCGGTCCGTGCCCCTTGCGGCTTTCCTGGCGGACATAGGCCTCCGCAAAGCGGTTGTCGCTTTGCCAGTTCCGTTCGGCCAGTTCGTCAAGAATCGCGGCGATTTCCTCCACTGAGCCGCCGAGGTCGGTCAGTTTCTCGCGCAGTTCCTGACGGGTGTGTTCCCGGCGCGACAGAAATGCAAGAGCCCGGCTGCGCAAGGCAACCGGGCTCAGCGGGGAAGGCGGCTCACTCATTCCCTGAGCGACCGGCTTAGGCATCGGCCGGTTCGAATTCACCGGCATCTTCCTCTTCCGCCTGACCGGCCGGCGCCGGCAGCGACAGCAGCTGACGACGCACTTCGGCTTCGATTTCCTCGGCGATGGCCGGGTTTTCCTCGAAGTGCTTGATGACGTTGGCCTTGCCCTGACCGATCTTGTTGCCCTTGTAGGCATACCAGGCGCCGGATTTCTGGATGATGTCCTGTTTCACGCCCAGATCGACCAGCTCACCGAGGCGGTTGGTGCCTTCGCCGTACATGATCTGGAATTCGGCTTCGCGGAAGGGCGGGGCTACCTTGTTCTTCACCACCTTGACGCGGGTTTCGGAGCCGATGACTTCATCGCCTTCCTTGACCTGACCGATGCGGCGGATGTCCAGGCGCACCGAGGCGTAGAACTTCAGCGCGTTGCCGCCGGTGGTGGTTTCCGGGCTGCCGAACATGACGCCGATCTTCATGCGGATCTGGTTGATGAACACTACCAGGCAGTTGGAGCGCTTGGCGTTACCGGTGATCTTGCGCAGCGCCTGCGACATCAGGCGGGCCTGCACACCCATGTGCGAGTCGCCCATTTCGCCTTCGATTTCGGCGCGGGGGGTCAGGGCGGCCACGGAGTCAATGACGATGACATCGACCGCGCCGGAACGCACCAGCATATCGGCGATTTCCAGCGCCTGTTCGCCGTTGTCAGGTTGGGAAACCAGCAGGTTGTCGACATCAACCCCCAGCTTCTTGGCATAGGACGGGTCCAGCGCATGCTCGGCGTCCACGAACGCGGCGGTGCCGCCGTTACGCTGGCACTCGGCAATCACTTGCAGCGTCAGCGTGGTTTTGCCGGACGATTCCGGGCCATAGATTTCGACAATCCGGCCCTTGGGCAGGCCGCCGATGCCGAGGGCGATATCGAGGCCGAGCGAGCCGGTGGAAATGGCCTGGATGTTCTCGGTGGGCTGGTCGCCGAGGCGCATCACGGAGTTCTTGCCGAACTGTTTTTCAATCTGGGAAAGGGCGGCTGTCAGGGCCTTGCGCTTGTTCTCATCCATAGTGATTCTCCTAATTTTCCGGTGGGGTTGTCGATGTGGAGCGTATCGTGCCACGTTCGTGAAAGGCTGGCTAGAGGACATAAATTGTCGCGCGTCACAGCTTGTCGTTATGTCCGGAAACGACGAGCGAGTCAGCCCGGAAAGAGCCTGCTAGAATGCGCGCCTTCCACCCTGAAAACGCCTGACCGAGCCGCGCCGCCATGACGATTGCTTTTGAAGACCATACGCCGATGATGCAGCAATACCTGCGCCTGAAGGCCGAGCATCCGCATGCGATTGTTTTCTACCGCATGGGCGACTTTTACGAGTTGTTCTTTGAGGATGCCCACAAGGCGGCGCGGCTGCTGGACATCACCCTGACGCATCGCGGCAAGAGCGCGGGCAATCCGATCCCGATGGCGGGCGTACCGCATCATGCGGTCGAAGGCTATCTGGCGAAACTGGTGCGGCTGGGGGAGACGGTCGTTATCTGCGAACAGGTCGGCGACCCCGCCACCAGCAAGGGGCCTGTGGAGCGTCAGGTCAGCCGGATCCTGACGCCGGGCACGGTCAGTGACGAGGCGCTGCTCGACAGCCGTCTTGAAAACCTGTTGCTGTCCATTCACGGGACGCGCGACACCTTGGGACTGGCGGTTCTGGACATGGGAAGCGGCCGCTTTAGCGTGGCGGAAGTGGAGTTGTCGCCGGAGTCGCTGGAGGCTGAACTGGCGCGCCTGAGCCCGGCGGAAGTGCTGGTCGCCGACGGTTCGCAGATGCAAGACTGGATGGGGGAGCGGCCGGTGACACGCCGTCCGCCCTGGGAATTCGTGCCGGAAACCGCCCGACATGCCTTATGCCAGCAATTCGGCGTCAAGGACCTGCAAGGTTTTGGCTGCGAGACGATGAGCGCCGCCATCACTGCTGCCGGCGCCTTGCTGAATTACGCCCGCGAAACCCAGCGCAGCAGCCTGCCGCATCTGCGCGGCATCCGTGTTGAGCAGGGCAGCGACTTCATTACGCTGGATGCGGTGACCCGCCGCAATCTGGAGCTGACGCAAACCTCGCAGGGCGAGTTTCGCTGCAGCATTGCCTGGGTACTGGACGCCTGCCAGACGCCGATGGGCAGCCGCCTGTTGCGACGCTGGCTGCACCAGCCCGTGCGCGATCGCCAGGTGCTGCGCGACCGGCAGGCGGCGATTGGTGAAATGATCCAGGGTTATCGGTTCGAGACCTTGCAGGCGGCGCTGGAACCGGTAGGAGATGTCGAGCGCATCCTGGCCCGGGTGGCGTTGAAGACGGCGCGCCCGCGCGACCTGAGCCGCTTGCGGGAAGTGCTGGCCGCCTTGCCCGTGTTAAGGCAGGCGTTGGCCGGGCTGGAGTCGCCGGTGCATCGGCGCATTGCCGATGCGGTGCGGGAATTTCCGGAACTGCAAAGCTTGCTGGAAAGGGCCATTGTTGAAACTCCGCCGGTGGTGGTGCGGGACGGCGGCGTCATCGCCGAAGGTTACGACGCCGAGCTGGATGAGTTGCGCGCCATCAGCACCAATGCCGGCGATTACCTGTTGCAACTGGAAGCGCGCGAGCGCGAGGCCACCGGTATACCCGGCCTGAAGATCGGCTACAACCGGGTGAGCGGCTATTACATTGAGCTGACGCGGGCGCAGGCCGACAACGCCCCGGCGCACTTCATCCGCCGCCAGACGCTGAAGAATGCCGAGCGTTTCATCACGCCTGAGCTGAAAGTGTTTGAAGACAAGGCCTTATCCGCCGCCGCCCGGGCGCTGGCCCGTGAAAAACTGCTCTATGAGGGCTTGCTAGACCTGCTGCTGGCGCATCTGGGCGATTTGCAGGTCATGGGCATGGCTCTGTCTGAGCTCGATGTCCTGGTGACGCTGGCCGACCGCGCCCATCGTTTCGACTGGGTGGCTCCGGAACTGACGGATGCGGTGGAAATCCAGATCAGTGAAGGCCGTCATCCGGTAGTGGAGCAGATTCTCAGCACGCCGTTCACCGCCAACGATACCCGGCTTGACGCGTCCCAACGCCTGCTGGTGATTACCGGCCCGAACATGGGCGGTAAATCGACCTACATGCGCCAGAGCGCGGTGATCGTGCTGCTGGCGCATATCGGCAGCTATGTGCCCGCCCGGCAGGCGCGCATCGGCAGCATCGACCGTATTTTCACCCGCATCGGCTCCGCGGACGACCTGGCCGGCGGCCGCTCGACCTTCATGGTGGAAATGACGGAAACCGCCAATATCCTGCAAAACGCCACCCGCCACAGTCTGGTGTTGATGGACGAAGTGGGGCGGGGCACCAGTACCTTCGACGGCCTGTCGCTGGCCTGGGCGGCGGCGGAATACTTGGTCAAGGACGTGCAGGCGCTGACGCTGTTCGCGACGCACTATTTTGAAATGACCGGCTTGCCCGAGTATTTCCCCGGCGCGGCGAATGTCCATGTCGCCGCCAGCGAGCAGGGTGAGCATCTGGTGTTCCTGCACCGGGTGACGTCCGGCCCGGCCAGCAAGAGCTACGGCTTGCAGGTGGCGCGACTGGCGGGTGTGCCCGGGCCGGTCATCGACTCCGCCCGGCACAAGCTGCTGGATCTGGAACGCAGCCCCACCGCCCGCAAGGGGCGCAACAAGCCGGAGCCGTTGCAGAACGATCTGTTTGCCCAGCCCGAGATTATCGAGCGGGTGGTGGAAAAGACGGTTGTGCGTGAAAGCGCCATTGAGCAGGCATTGGCGCAGCTGGATGTGGACGGGCTGACGCCGCGCGCCGCCCTCGACAAGCTCTATGAGTTGCGCGAGCTATTAAGGCATGACAAGGCGGCGCGATAGCGCTTAGAATACCTCACCGTATTTAGACGACCGGCCGGGCGCCGGTCTTGTTGAGAGGCAGGACACCATGACTTTTGTCGTTACCGAAAACTGTATCAAGTGCAAATATC
>DASUIL010000101.1:0-8136 GCA_036273075.1 Fluviicoccus sp.
CGAGGCCAGCGGCAAGATGAAGACCGTCGCCGTCCTCCAGGACTACCTGAAACAGGGCGTCAAGCGCGTCGTCGTCTCCGCACCGGTGAAGGAAGCGGGAGCACTGAACGTGGTGATGGGCGTCAACCAGCACCTGTTCGATCCGGCCGTGCACCGCATCGTCACCGCCGCCTCCTGCACCACCAACTGCCTGGCGCCGGTGGTGAAGGTGATTCACGAACATCTGGGCATCCGCCACGGTTCCATCACCACCATCCACGACCTGACCAACACCCAGAGCATCCTCGACCAGCCGCACAAGGACCTGCGCCGCGCCCGCGCCAGCGGCATGAGCCTGATTCCCACCACCACCGGCTCCGCCACCGCTATTGCCGAGATCTTCCCCGAGCTGAAGGGACGGCTCAACGGTCATGCCGTGCGCGTGCCGCTGGCCAACGCCTCGCTGACCGATTGCGTCTTTGAAGTCGAGCGCCCGACCGCGGCGGCGGAGGTGAACGCCCTGCTGAAGGCAGCGGCGGAGAACGAACTGGCGGGCATCCTTGGTTATGAGGAACGGCCGCTGGTGTCGATCGACTACCGCACCGACCCGCGCTCCTCGATCATCGACGCCCTGTCGACGCTGGTGGTGAACGGCACGCAGGTGAAGCTCTACGCCTGGTACGACAACGAATGGGGCTACGCCAACCGCACCGTCGAACTGGCGAAACTGGTGGGCGCGGCATGACCCCGGCGGTCCGCCAGTACCTGCTGGTCACCGGCAATTACTGGGCCTTCACCCTCTCCGACGGCGCGCTGCGCATGCTGGTGGTGCTGCATTTCCACGCGCTGGGCTATTCGCCCTTGCAGATCGCGGCGCTGTTCCTGTTTTATGAATTCTTCGGCGTAGTCACCAACCTGCTGGGCGGGTATCTGGGGGCCAGGCTGGGGCTGAACCGGACCATGAATATCGGGCTGGGGCTGCAGGTGGGCGCGCTGCTGATGCTGACTGTGCCCGCCGCGCTACTGACAGTGCCGTGGGTGATGGCGGCGCAGGCCTTGTCCGGCATCGCCAAGGACCTGAACAAGATGAGCGCCAAGAGCGCCATCAAGCTGCTGGTGCCGGCAGGCGAACAAGGTAAGCTCTATCACTGGGTGGCTGTGCTGACCGGCTCGAAGAATGCGCTGAAGGGCGCAGGGTTTTTCTTGGGCGGGGCGCTGCTGGCGGCTGTCGGCTTTCAGGGCGCGGTGCTGGGCATGGCGGCGGTGCTGGCGCTGGTCTGGGCGGGCAGCCTGATCGGGCTGAAGCAGGACCTGGGCCAAAAGGCGGCCAAGCCTAAATTCCGCGAGCTGCTGTCGAAGAGCCCGGCGATCAACCGGCTGTCCGGGGCGCGGCTGTTCCTGTTCGGCGCCCGCGATGTCTGGTTCGTGGTGGCGCTGCCGGTGTACCTGAGTACGGTGTTCGGCTGGAATGTGTCGCAGGTGGGAGCCTTCCTGGCGGCGTGGGTGATCGGCTACGGGGTGGTGCAATCCTTCGCGCCTTACCTGACCGGCAAGCGTCAGGGCCGGGTGCCGGACGGCCGCGCCGCCTTCGCCTGGGCGGCGGCGCTGGCGGGAGTTCCGGCGCTGATTGCGCTGGGGCTGGCGGCGGGCGTGTCGCCGTGGTTGATGGTGCCAGGCGGCCTGCTGCTGTTCGGGGCGCTGTTCGCGGTGAATTCCTCGCTGCACAGCTTTCTGATCGTGTCCTGGGCCAAGGCGGACGGGGTGTCGCTGGACGTGGGTTTTTATTACATGTCGAATGCACTGGGACGGCTGATCGGGACTATCTTGTCCGGGTGGGTGTTCCAGCAGTGGGGGCTGGAGGCCTGCCTGTGGGTATCGAGCCTGTTCGTGCTGTTGGCGGCCGCCATTTCGGCCGGATTGCCCCGGCAGGAGCCTGCCCATGTTTGAATGGCTGAACAACCAACTGCTGCGCATGGACTGGCTGGCCGCGTTGGTGCGCGCCTTGCTGGAGAGCGTCGGCCTCGATACCACCACCCGGCTCGGCGGCAGCCTGCACTTCTTCCTTTACGACGTGATCAAGATCTTCATCCTGCTGGGCGTGCTGATCTTCAGCGTCTCGTGGATCCAGAGCTACTTTCCACCGGAGCGCACCCGCCGCATCCTGGGCGGACTCACCGGTCTTCCGGCCAATATCGCCGGGGCGCTGCTCGGCACGCTGACGCCCTTCTGTTCCTGCTCGTCCATCCCGCTGTTCATCGGCTTCACCAGCGCCGGGCTGCCGCTGGGCGTCACCTTTTCCTTCCTGATTTCCTCTCCGCTGGTCGATCTGGCCTCGGTGATCCTGCTGGCCGGCATCTTCAACTGGAAGATCGCCATCGCCTATGTGCTGACCGGCGTGGTGCTGGCGGTGATCGGCGGCACCGTCATCGGCCGCCTGAAACTGGAAAGCCAGGTAGAAAGCTTTGTCTTCCACAGCCCGGTGGTGGACATCCCGCAGGACGAACTGACCCGCCGCGACCGCCTGCGCTACAGCCTCGATCAAGTCCGTGACATCGTGCGGCGGGTGTGGCCCTATATCCTGATCGGCGTCGGCATCGGTTCACTGATCCACAACGTGATTCCGCGCGAATGGGTCATCGCCGTGTTGGGACATGACAAGCCGTGGTCGGTGCCGCTGGCGGTACTGATCGGCGCGCCGATGTATGCCGACATCTTCGGCACGCTGCCGATCGCGGAGGCGCTGGTGGCCAAGGGCGTGGGGCTGGGCACGGCGCTGGCCTTCATGATGGCGGTCACGGCGCTCTCTCTGCCATCACTGGTGATGCTGAAGAAGGTGGTGAAGCTGCGCCTGCTGGCCACCTTCCTCGGCATCGTCATCACCGGCATCCTGGTCATCGGCTATGCCTTCAACGCTTTCAGCGGCTATTTCCTCTAACCGACCCTGTTTTATCGGGAGAAAGTTCCATGATCATCAAGATTCTGGGTTCGGGCTGCAGCAAGTGCCAGGCCCTGACCGAAAACACCCGCAAGGCGCTGGCCGAAGCCGGTCGCGAGGCCGAGATCCTCAAGGTGACCGACTTTGCCGAGATTGCGGCACATGGGGTGATGTCCACCCCGGCGCTGGTTGTGGACGGCAAGGTGGTATCGGCGGGAAAGGTGCTGAATCCGGCGGAGATCCGCCGGTTCCTGGGCTGAACCTAATCGCGGATGATGATGGTGGTGCGGGCGGTCAGGGCGTTGCCCAGTCCCTGCATCATCGCCACCAGGAACCATGCGCCCAGCGCGGGCCAGAAACCGTCCAGGTGGAAACCGGGCAGGAACCAGGCCACCACACCCAGCGTGGCGGCGTTGACCACGAACAGGAACAGGCCCAGCGTGATCACCGTGATCGGCAGCGTCAGGATGATCAGCAGCGGCCGTACCACGGTATTGGCGACGCCCAGCAGGAAAGCCGCCCAGAACAGCGTGCCGTAGTGGTCGAAACGCACCCCGTCCATCAGGTAATCCGCCAGTCCGAGACCGCAGGCGCTCAGCATCAACCGAACCAGCATCTGGTAAAACATGGCATATCCTCACGGGGAAAAAACACGGCGCGATGGGGCGCGGCATATTGTGAACAATTGTACTGCAATTACCCGGCACAGATGCGGCTGATCAGGGGGAAATCAAGTCCCGGACCCGCGACAACAGATCGGCGGGAACCTCGGCTTCGATGCGGACAGCGCGTTCCCGTTCCGCCACCGTCAACGGTTCACGCGCCGCCTGCTGCGCCAGCATGACGTCCACCGTGGCATCCGAGGGATCGCGCCCCTCCGCCTGCCGCCGCTCTATGCGTTCGCGCAGCACCGCTTCCGGCGGATCACAATCCAGTATCAGGAACGGAACCCCGGCCGCCTCCGCCATCCGCCGCGCCGCCTGCCGCCACGCGGCGTCCAGGAAGGTGGCGTCCAGCACCGCCGGATAACCCGCCGCCAGCGCCTCGCGACCCAGCGCCAGCAGGCGTTCGTAGGTGCGGCGGGTGGCGGCGGGATCGTAAAGACCCTCTTCCGCCCCGAACATCCGCTTGCGCTCGACATCGGAACGGAAGCGCGGCGCCTGCCAACCGTCCACCAGCTGCTGCGCCACATGGCTCTTGCCCGAACCGGAGACGCCGTGGGTAATCGCCAGGAAGCGCGGCGGCAAAGTCCCGTAACTTTCGGCCAGCGCCGCATAGCGCCGGTATTCGGCCAGGATGTGCGCCTGCTCGGCCGCCTCGGGCTGCTGACCCAGGCGCAGCACATTCACCTTCGCCCGCACCAGCGCCCGGTAGGCCTGATAGAAACGCATCACCGCCAACGCCCCGTCATCACCGCTGTGCTCGCGCCAGCCGTTCAGGAAGCGCGCCGCCAGACCGTCCAGTCCCCGGCTTTGCAGGTCCATCACCAGAAAAGCGGCGTCGGAGGCGACATCAATCAGGCGGAAGGCGTCATTGAATTCAATGCAGTCAAACGGCACCGGCTTGCCGTCAATCAGCGCGACGTTGCCCAGATGCAGGTCGCCGTGGCACTCGCGGACACACCCGGCGGCAATGCGCCGCGCCAGCAGCGGTTGCAGACGGGCATACTCCTCCCGCGTCCGGGCCTCCAGGCGATCCAGACGTTGCAGATCGTCCGCGTCGGTGAGCCACGGGCGGATCAGCCGGAAATTCTGCTGCATCGGCGCATACAGCGCCTCCGGATGGCACTGGGCATGCTCCGGCGGCGCAGCCGGGGTTTGGCGGTGAAAATCGGCGATGACCGTCGCCAGTCCCTCCAGCAGCGCAGGCGTCAGCATCCCGGCGGACGCCATGCGGTCCAGCAGGGACTCCTGCGGAAACTCGCGCATCCGCACCGCGTATTCGATCACCGGGCCGCCGCCGTCCAGCCGGGGGGAGGACTCGGAGCCGAAAATCGGTACGACATCCAGATACAGGTCGCCGGAGAGGCGCCGGTTAAGGCGCAACTCCTCCTCGCAGAAGCGTTTACGCGCCTCCAGGGTGGTGAAGTCGAGAAAAGGGAAACGGACCGGCTTCTTGATCTTGTAGGCGAAGGGCCCGGTCAGCAACACCCGGGAAATGTGCGTTTCGATCACGCGGAAACCGCTTACCGGATGCGGGTACAACCCCGGATCCTGCATGGCTTCCACCAGCCGCTCGGTCATCAGGAACCTCCCTTGGAAAGCATGTGGTCACTATATATCTGCCCGGATTCCGCCCCGAAAATAAAGCCCTGCAGTTTCTATACAAACCGCTATTCTCTAGGATAAATTGCCAAATATGTCACAACAGACAGGTGCGGCAGAATATACGGAGCTTGTGAGATGCAGTTCACAGTCTGTAGCCGCAAGGTAGTGCTAGATACCAATATACCGATAACCGGCGGACGCCGGAGGGAATTCCTGTCCGGAAAAGGACAAAGGGCACAACCATGACCATTCGCACAACAACAAAATCCAGCGCACCGCGTGGCAACCGCCTGGCCCTGGCGGTCACGCTGTCGTCGTGCGCCGCCTTTCACAGCACAACCACCCTCGCCGACAACCTCTGGGACCTGTCCCTCGCCGATCTCGGCAGCATCCGCGTCACTTCCATTGCTTCCGGGACGCAGACGCCGCTCGACAAGGCGGCCGCCATAGCCACGGTCATCACGGCGGAAGATATTGAAGCGATTGGCGCGACCGATATCGACCAGGTGCTGGAAACCGTGCCGGGCCTGCATGTCGGTCGTTCGGACCAGGCCTATTCGCCCAAGTACACCATTCGCGGCATCACCTCCACCTATAACCCGCAGACGCTGATGCTGATCAACGGCATTCCGGTGTCCAGCCTGTTTGTCGGCAACCGCGGCAACATCTGGGCGGGCATGCCGGTGAAGGCCGTCTCCCGCATTGAAGTGATCCGCGGCCCCGGCTCCGCCCTCTACGGCGCGGATGCCTTCGCCGGAGTGATCAACATCGTCATCAAGGATCGCAACGAGATCAGCGGTCTGAAGGCTGGATCGCGGCTGGGCA
Organism: Fluviicoccus sp.; assembly: GCA_036273075.1. GTDB lineage: Bacteria > Pseudomonadota > Gammaproteobacteria > Pseudomonadales > Moraxellaceae > Fluviicoccus. Next base: position 6,007 of record DASUIL010000101.1, read on the forward strand.
GCTTCGATACCGCCGCGGCATGGATCCAGTACGGCAGCACCCTGAAGAACGGCCTGGATTTTGCCTTTTCGCTGGAAGGCGAAACGACGGACGGCTGGAAGGAAACGGTGAGTTCGGACCGGCAGACTGTGTATGACGGACTCACGACCTCGACCGCCAGCCTGGCGCCCGGTGCGGTCGACACCATGAAAAAGATGCTGGAAGCGCGTCTGGACATTGCCGGGGAGAACACCCGCTTCCGCGCCGGCTACCAGGGACGCTACAACGTTGGCTCCGGGGTGGGCTATTTCGAGGCGCTGGACCATGACGGCCGCATCCGCAGCGAGCGTTTCAACGCCGACTATAGCGGCCGCTGGAACACGGCTGACGGCTTTTGGCAGTTCGAACCGCGGGTGAGTTATTACCAGGGGACCCAGGAGGTGGAGAAGAACCTGCGCCTGCTGCCGCGCGGCACGGTCTTTCCCCTCAACGGCCAGCTGTTCACCGACGGACTGATCGGCAACCCCGGCAACCGGGAAGAAAATGCCCGGCTTGATCTCAGCGCCCTCTACAAGGGCTTCGACGCTCACTATATCCGCCTGGGCGCGGGTTATGTCTGGAGCGACATGTACGAAGTCACCGAAACCAAGAACTTCACCCCGTTCTTCACGCCGCGACCGGGCGGCGTGGAATCGGTCAGCGATACCGCCGAGGTCTACCTGCCCGAACAGCAGCGCAAGAACTCCTATGCCTATGTGCAGGATGAATGGAAGATGTCCCGGCGCTGGCAATTGACCAGCGGGGTGCGCTACGACCATTTCTCCGACTTCGGCAATACCGTCAACCCGCGCATGGCGCTGGTCTGGGCCCCCCGGGACGGCATGACCACGCGGCTGCTCTACGGACGCGCCTTCCGCGCCCCCTCCTTTGCAGAACTGTTTGTCACCAGCAACCCGATCAACCTGGGCAATCCCAAGCTGAAACCGGAAACCATCGACAACTACGAACTGGCCTTTTCGCACCAGGTCAATGATGTCTGGCAATACACCGCCAACATTTTCCAGTACCGGATCAAGGACTTCATCACCTTCGTCCCGATCAGCCTGACTCAGTTGCAGGCACAGAACGTGGGACGGCGCAAGGGCCACGGGGTGGAGCTGGAAACCGAATTCAACCCGGATTACAGCGTGCGCCTGCTGGCCAACTACGCCTGGCAAAAGTCCGAGGACCGCAATACCGGCGAGGCCGTGGGCGAAGCGCCCGGCCAGGAAGCCTATGTGCGCTGCGAATGGCTGTTCCGACCCGACTGGCATCTGGATTCGCAGCTGACCTGGGTGGGCAAGCAGAAGCGCGCCGCCACCGACAACCGTCCGGCCATGGAATCCTATACCACGGTCGACCTGACGCTGCGCAAGCGCGATGTGCTGAAAAACCTGAACCTGGCGCTGTCGGTACGCAACCTGCTGGACAGCGATGTGCGCGAGCCCAGCCCCGGTCCGGGCCCGACGCTGCCGGTGCCCGCCATTCCCGATGACTTCCCGATGGCCGGGCGCAGCCTGTGGCTGGAAGGACAGTACCGCTTCTAAAGCCTACCAGCGCCGGCGCGGCGGGCCGTCATAGGCCACCGCCGCGCAGCGCACCGGGAAGAAAGTTCCCTCCGGTCGCGCCGCCGCATCCAGGAAACACGGCGGCTGTCCGGCGTAGACAATAAGGTTCATGTACAGGTGGAATTCCTCGGGCGTGAAGCCGAGATCCGCCCCCAGCGCTCCGTCCAGCGCCGCGATGTTCATGCCGATGCCGCGCGTGCGGCCCAGATAATCGTGAATGGCCAGCGCCATCCGGAAACACGCCCCGTCCCCGAACCCCAGCGCCTCCGCCTTGCGGATCACGTGCGGCGCGCGCTCGTCGAGGCTGGCCAGCGGCCGTCCGTAACCGTAAACCAGCCCGGCTTCGGCGATCTCGGCTTCCACGATGTCTTCCAGCGAACGCCCCGCCTCCTGTCGGGCGCGCGCGCGGCGGAAGAAGTCCACCACTTTCACCAGCGGCTTCACGCCAAACAGCCCGGCCTCGGAACTGACCAGCCCCGCCGCCATCGCCAGCCCCGCCGTCGCCCGCACCGACCCGGCCAGCGCGGCGGTGTTGTTCGGCCAG
>DASUIL010000102.1:0-3030 GCA_036273075.1 Fluviicoccus sp.
TTATTTCAGTCCCAGCTTCGCCATTTGTTTCTTGTATTCGAGCTTGGCAATCAGCATGCGGTGGACTTCATCCGGTCCGTCCGCCAGCCGCAGCACCCGAGCATAGCCGTAAAGCGCGGCCAGCGGGAAGTCTTCGCTGAGTCCCGCACCGCCGTGGATCTGGATGGCGGCGTCGATCACCTGCTGCGCCACGTTCGGGGCCACCACCTTGATCTGCGAAATCTCGCTCATCGCCCCCTTCACGCCGACGGTGTCCATCATCCACGCCGCCTTCAGCGTCAGCAGGCGGGCCTGTTCGATGGCCATGCGGCTGTTGGCGACGATGTCCGGATTGCCGCCCAGCTTCGCCAGTGGCTTGCCGAAGGCGACACGGGTGCCAGCGCGGCGGCACAGCAGTTCCAGCGCCCGTTCCGCCGCACCGATGGCGCGCATGCAGTGGTGGATGCGGCCCGGTCCGAGGCGCCCTTGGGCGATTTCGAAACCGCGGCCCGGCCCGGCGATGATATTGGCGACCGGCACGCGCACATTGGTGAAGCTGACTTCGCCGTGACCGGAGGGCTCGTCGTGGGTATTAAAGACGGTGAGCATGCGCTCGACCTTGACGCCGGGGGTGTCCAGCGGCACCAGCACCATGGAGTGCTGGCGGTGCTTGTCGGCGGCCGGGTCAGTCAGGCCCATGAAGATGAGGATGCGGCAGTTGGGGTGGCCGATGCCGGTGCTCCACCACTTGCGGCCGTTCAGCACCACCTCGTCGCCGTCGATCATGGCGGTGGCTTGCATGTTGGTGGCGTCGCTGGAGGCCACGCCCGGTTCAGTCATGCAGAAGGCGGAACGGATGTCCCCGCGCAGCAGCGGCAGCAGCCATTCTTTCTTCTGCGCCTCGTTGCCGTAGTGCACCAGCACTTCCATGTTGCCGGTGTCCGGGGCGCTGCAGTTGAACACTTCCGGGGCAATGAAGCTGGTGCCGGTGATTTCGGCCAGCGGTGCGTAATCGGCGTTGCTGAGGCCCGCGCCGTATTCCTCATTCGGCAGGAACAGGTTCCACAGACCGGCTGCTTTCGCCTTCGCCTTCAGGTCTTCCATGATGGCGGGCTGCTGCCATTGTGTATGGTCGGGGCTGAGGGTCAGCGACTTGAAGTACGTTTCTTCGGCGGGATAGACGTGTTCATTCATGAACGCGGTCAGGCGGGCGATGTAGTCCTGCGCTTTGGCGGAGTAGGCAAAATCCATGATGGCGGCTCTCGCGGCTCGGTGGGGTTGTGCCGAGAGTAAAGGCCGCCATACAATCCAGCAAATGAATAGTTTGCATCATGGACTATAGATTCAATGCATATAGACCGTTTCGACCTCAACCTGTTCGTGGTTCTCGACGCCATCTATCGCGAAGGCAACATCACCCGCGCCAGCCAGAAGCTGCACCTGACGCAGCCCGCCGTCAGCCATGCCCTGGGCCGCCTGCGCGAGCAGCTGGGCGACCCGCTGTTCGTGCGCCAGGGCACGCTGATGCAACCCACGCCCTACACCCGCAACCTGATCGGCCCGGTGCGCGAAGCCCTGCAACTGCTGGAGCACAGCATTGCCGACGAACCCGCCTTCGACCCGGCTTCCACCCGCCGCACCTTCAACCTCGGCCTGCGTGACGTGTTCGAAGCCACCGCCCTGCCGCCATTGGTGGCGCGCCTGCAGGCGCTGGCGCCCGGCATCGAACTGGCCAGCGTGCGCATTGACCGCCGCGATGTGGAGGGCGAACTGGCCGCCGGCACGCTGGACCTGGCGCTGGATGTGCCGCTGGCGATGGGTGAAAGCATCCGCCAGCAACGCATTTCCCGCGACCGGCTGGTGGTGGTGGCGCGTCAGGACCATCCGGGCATTGGCAACGAACTGGATTTGGAAACTTACCTCTCGCACGCGCATGTGCTGGTGTCGTCGCGGCGCAAGGGCTGGGGGCTGGAAGATTTTGAATTGAACCGGGAAGGACGGCGGCGGCGCATCGTGCTGCGCTGCCAGCACTATTTTGCCGCCAGCCGCGTCGCCAGCCGCACCGACCTGCTGCTGACCATGCCCGAGCAATACGCCCGCATCGCCAACATGCAGTTCGGCAACCGCATCTACCCCTTCCCCTTGCAGACGCAGGCGCTGGATGCCCACCTCTACTGGCACGCCACTGCCGAGCACGACCCCGCCAACCGCTGGCTGCGCGGGGTGATGCAGGACGTGGTCAGCGCCTGGCCGGACGAGCCTCAGTGACGGGTGTAGTGCAGCAGCTTGCCCTTGTAGCCTTCGCCACTGGCCTGTAATCCGTCCAGGCTGGATTCTTCACAGCGATAACCCAGCGCCGCCATGCAGCGGCTGAAGCCGGGACGGTTGCCGCGATTGGGATCGACAATCAGCACTTCCACCGCCTGCTCGGCATGACGTTCGATAAAGGCCGACAGCCGCGCGGGCTGGTTGCGCTCGTACAGCAGGTCGCTGCCGATGATGATGTCAAAACGACCCAGCGCCGGATTCTCCGTTTCCCAGTTGCCGTTCTGGTATTTCGGCAGGCCCATGCCGTTCAGCCCGGCATTCTGCGTCAGGAAGTCCCCGGCCAGCGGATGGCAGTCGCTGGCGGTGATATCCATCTCCCGGCGCTGGCAGACCAGACTGGCCAGTCCCAGACCGCAACCCACCTCCAGGATACGCTTGCCCTGCAGTTCAAAGGTTTCCATCAGCCCGGCCAGCATCCGCGCCGAGGGCCACACCATGCCGAACAACGACCAGCTGGCCGGGGAGATTCCGGCCGCCTCCGCCGCACCCAGCGGATCGGCATATTGCTGGCGGTCCAGCAGTGATCGGATTTGCAGGTCAACCGCCCCATTCAGGGAAACCGCTTCAAACTTGACCAGATAGCCTGGCATGGCAACGCTCACGTGGAGGCGTCTCGTGCAGCGGGAAAATGTTCAGGCTCGAACAGGACACAAGACTTCAGAAAGAGCAGGAAGCGTCATGCAGGCCTTGCGGCCTTTCGCGGGGCAAAAGCAGCGGAAAGAT
>DASUIL010000103.1:0-2052 GCA_036273075.1 Fluviicoccus sp.
CTGGCAGAGCATGTCGCCCGGCTCATAACCGCGCACCGGCTTGATGCCCTTGCCGCGCAGGCGGAACAGCTTGCCGGTCTGCGTGCCTTCGGGAATCTTCAGCTTGACGCGGCCGTCCAGCGTCGGCACCTCGATTTCCCCCCCCAGCGTCGCTTCCACGAAGCTGATCGGTACTTCGCAGAACAGGTCGGCCCCGTCGCGCTTGAAGATGGCGTGATCCCTGACCACCACCTGCACATACAGGTTGCCCGCGGGCATGCCGTTGGCTCCGGCTTCGCCCTCGCCTGCCAGCCGCACCTTGTCACCGGTATCGACACCGGCCGGAATGGTGACTTCCAGCGTCTTCTGCTTGTTGCTGCGGCCTTCGCCGTGGCAGGCATCGCAGGGGTCCTTGATGATCTGGCCGCGTCCCTTGCAGGTGGGGCAGGTCTGCTGCACGGTGAAGAAGCCCTGCTGCATGCGCACCTGACCCGCGCCACCGCAGGTGCGGCAGGTGGTCTTGCCCGAGCCTTTCTTGGCGCCGGAGCCGTCGCAAACATCGCACGGCGCGGCGGTGGTGAAACGGATCTGCTTCTTGCAGCCCTTCACCGCCTCTTCCAGCGACAGCTCAAGCGTGTATTGCAGGTCGGCGCCGCCGCGCTGGCGACCACCGCCGCCGCGTCCGCCGCCACCGAAAATATCGCCGAAGGCCTCGAAAATATCGGAGAAACCGCCACCGCCGCCGAAACCGCCGCCAAAGCCGCCGGCCATGTTGGGATCAACCCCGGCATGGCCGTGGCGATCATAGGCTGCGCGCTTGTCGGCATTGGAGAGGATCTCGTAAGCCTCGTTGGCTTCCTTGAACTTTTCCTCGGCCTGCTTGTCATCCGGATTACGGTCCGGATGGAACTTCATGGCCAGGCGGCGATAAGCCTTCTTGATGTCCTCGTCGTTGGCGTCCTTGGCGACACCCAGCACTTCATAGAAGTCACGTTTTGCCATCTGGCAGTCTCCGCTGAAACAACAAACGCCAAACGGGTGTTGGCGTTATCAGAATTCTTTCCCTCCTACGCAGTAGGGGGGATGTCCCGGAGGGACAGGGGGGTTGCGGACAGCATCCGGAACACGGCCTCAAAAATGGGCCTGTTCGTCCACGGCCGTTACCCCCTCGGCCTTCGGCCACTCCCCCTGTTCCACAGGGGGAGTAAAGGCCCGTTCTTACTTCTTGTCGCTGACGTCTTCAAACTCCGCGTCCACCACGCCGTCGTCGGCCTTTTCATGGCCCGGACCCGGCTGGGTGCCGCCCGCCTGCTGCTGCTCGGCGTAGAGCTTCTGCATCAGCGGCATGGAGGCGTTGCTCAGGGCTTCGGACTTGGCATCGATGGCGGCCTTGTCGTTGCCCTTGATGGCTTCTTCCAGTTCCTTGACGGCGGCTTCAATGGCTTCCTTCTCGGCGTCGGTAGCCTTGTCGCCCACGTCCTTCAGCGTCTTGCGGGTGGCGTGCACCAGGCCGTCAGCCTGATTGCGCGCTTCCACCAGCTCGGCGAACTTCTTGTCTTCCTCGGCATTGGCCTCGGCGTCACGCACCATGGCCTGGATTTCTTCTTCGGACAGACCCGAGTTGGCCTTGATGACGATGCTCTGCGCCTTGCCGGTGCCCTTGTCCTTGGCGGACACGTTCAGGATGCCGTTGGCGTCGATGTCGAAGGTCACTTCGATCTGCGGCATGCCGCGCGGAGCCGGCGGAATATCGCTGAGGTCGAAACGGCCCAGCAGCTTGTTCTGCTGCGCCTGACGACGCTCGCCCTGGAACACCTGGATGGTCACCGCGGTCTGGTTGTCGTCGGCGGTCGAGAACACCTGCGACTTCTTGGTCGGGATGGTGGTGTTCTTCTCGATCAGCGCGGTCATCACGCCGCCCATGGTTTCGATACCCAGCGTCAGCGGGGTCACGTCCAGCAGCAGCACGTCCTTCTTGTCGCCCGACAGCACGGCGCCCTGGATGGCGGCGCCCACGGCCACGGCTTCGTCCGGGTTCACGTCCTTGCGCGGTTCCTTGCCGAAGAATTCCTT
>DASUIL010000104.1:0-3168 GCA_036273075.1 Fluviicoccus sp.
GCAAAGGGCAGCTCGGCTCCGGCTTCCAGCCAGGTCAGCGTTTCCAGACGGGCCAGGAAGGCCAGCTGGCTGCGATAGCGTTCAAGTCGCACTTGATCCGCCGGGCCGCCGTGGTGGAACAGCACCGTCAGCGCCTTGGCCGGCGAGATGTTCAGTTCACCGCGAATGTTGCGGATGGCGCTGATCACGGCCTGCAGCCAGGCCACGTCCTGCTCGGCCTCGACATTGATCTTGCTCTCATCCGCCAACGGATAGGCTTCCAGCATGATGCTGTCAGCGGTCTTGCCCACCAGCGGCTTCACGCGCTGCCAGATTTCCTCGGTGATGAACGGCATGATCGGGTGCAGCAGGCGCAGCAGGGTTTCCAGCACCCGCACCAGCGTGCGGCGCGTTCCGGCCTTGGCGGCGGGGGAGGCGTCGCCGGTCAGCACCGGCTTGGTCAGTTCCAGATACCAGTCGCAGTACTCGTTCCAGGCGAATTCATAGATTGCCTGCGCCGCCATGTCGAAACGGTAGGCGGCAAAAGCTTCGGCCACGGCCTGTTCGGTGCGTTGCAGGCGGCTGATGATCCAGTGGTCGGCCACGCTCAACTCGTAGTTGGCGTGATCAACGGCCACATCCTGGCTTTCGCAGTTGCCCAGCACGAAGCGGGCGGCGTTCCACAGCTTGTTGCAGAAGTTGCGGTAGCCTTCCACGCGCTTCATGTCGAACTTGATGTCGCGGCCGGTGGAGGCGAGGGCAGCGAAGGTGAAGCGTAGCGCATCGGTGCCGAAGGCGTTGATGCCCTCCGGGAATTCCTTGCGCGTCGCCTTCTCGATCTTCGGGGCGTCCTGTGGCTTCATCAGCCCGGTGGTGCGCTTGGCGACCAGCGATTCCAGGTCGATTCCGTCGATGATATCGAGCGGATCGAGCACGTTGCCCTTGGACTTCGACATCTTCTGGCCTTCCGAGTCGCGCACCAGGCCGTGCACGTACACGGTCTTGAACGGGATCTGCGGCGTGCCGTCCTCGTTCTTCATGAAATGCATGGTCATCATCATCATCCGGGCGACCCAGAAGAAAATGATGTCGAAGCCGGTCACCAGCACGTCGGTGGGGTGGAAGGTCTTCAGTTCCGGGGTGTTTTCCGGCCAGCCCAGCGTGGAGAAGGTCCACAGCGCCGAGGAGAACCAGGTGTCGAGCACGTCGTCGTCCTGACGTAACTCGGTCGCGGCGTCGAGGCTGTATTTGGCGCGCACTTCGGCTTCGTCGCGGCCCACATAGACATTGCCGTGGTTGTCATACCAGGCGGGAATGCGGTGGCCCCACCACAGCTGGCGGGAGATGCACCAATCCTGGATGTCGCGCATCCACGAGTAGTACATGTTCTGGTACTGCTCGGGCACGAACTTGACGCGGCCGTCTTCCACCGCCTCGATGGCGGGCTTGGCCAGTTCCTTGGCGGAGACATACCACTGGTCGGTCAGCCACGGCTCGACGATGACGCCGGAGCGGTCGCCGCGCGGCGCTTTCAGGGTGTAGGGTTCGATCTTGTCCAGCCAGCCTTCGTCCTCGGCCTGCTTCACCAACTGCTTGCGGGCGACGAAGCGGTCCAGACCGGCATAGGCCTCCGGGGCCTTCTCTCCGTGCATGGTTTCGTAGCTGCCGAAGGTGAGAACGGTGAATTCGCTGAGGATCTTCGCGTCCTTATCGAGCACGTTGATCAGCGGCAGGCTGTGGCGTTTGCCCAGCTCGTAGTCGTTGAAATCGTGCGCGGGGGTGATCTTCACGCAGCCGGTACCGAAGGCCTTGTCGACATAGCTGTCGGCCACGATAGGCACCAGACGGCCGGTCAGTGGCAGGCGCACGTTCTTGCCGATCAGGTGCTGGTAGCGTTCGTCTTCCGGGTTGACGGCGACAGCGGTGTCCCCGAGCAGGGTTTCCGGACGCTTCGTTGCCACCACCAGATAGCCGCTGCCGTCTTCCAGCGTATAGCGGAAATGCCACAGCGAGCCCTTTTCCTCTTCGCTCACCACTTCCAGATCGGAAATGGCGGTGTGCAGTTTCGGGTCCCAGTTCACCAGCCGCTTGCCGCGATAGATCAGGCCGTCCTCATACAGGCGCACGAAGGCTTCCTTTACCGCATTCGACAGGCCGTCGTCCATGGTGAAGCGCTCGCGGCTCCAGTCCACCGACGAACCGAGGCGGCGGATCTGGCGGGTAATGGTGCCGCCGGATTGCGCCTTCCATTCCCAAACCTTGTCGAGGAATTTGTCGCGGCCCAGGTCATGGCGGGTAATGTTCTGCAAACCCAGTTGGCGTTCCACCACCATCTGCGTGGCGATGCCGGCATGGTCGGTGCCCGGTTGCCACAGCGTGTTGCGGCCGGTCATGCGGTGGTAGCGGATCAGGCTGTCCATGATGGTGTTGTTGAAGCCGTGACCCATGTGCAGCGAGCCGGTGACGTTGGGCGGCGGAATCATGATGCAGTAGGGCGCACCCTGGCCGCTGGGGGCGAAGTAGCCCTGTTTTTCCCAGTGTTCGTACCAGCGTTGTTCGAGGTCGGATGGGTTGAAGGAGGAATCCATGGTCATGGTAGATACCGGTATGCTGTCTAAGGCGGAAATGGGGGAGATGTTAGCAAAAAGTCAGGGGCAACGGGCAGGCACAATGGCCATGCAGCGGGGCAATTCTTGGCGGGGGCGGTGCGCGGGAAGCGTGGGGGCCGCGAGGCGGTCCCCCGGACGGAAGTTACTCCGGCTTCTTCAAAGTATCCTGCAACAGGCGGTTCATTTCACCATGCAGCCACTTGCGCAATTCAACGCGCACCGAGTCCAATTGCTGTTCAATCAGGTCATCGGCATTTTGCAGGAAACTGCGCTTCAGTTCCTGTTCCACCGGCCCGGCGGCAATGGCGGCGGCAGCTGATGCGACCGGCAGCGGGGATGTGCGGGTGGGGCTGGCGATAATCCGTTCCTGGGCGTGACCGCCCAGCGAGGAGCAGACATCCAGCAGTTCATCGAATACATTCTGGCGAAATTCGACGGGGGAGCGCTGCCAGCGCAGCGGGAAGTTGGTGCCTAATTCAACAGCCATGCTTACCTCATACCTCGTTGTGATCCAGACTGAAGCCCAGTTGTTTGTAGTTCTGCCAGCGCTCGCGGGCCGCCTTCCGGGAAGATTCGTCGG
>DASUIL010000105.1:0-7587 GCA_036273075.1 Fluviicoccus sp.
GCGGTGGCATGGGTATCGCCACCATCATCGAACGCGTTTGAGCCCCGGCCTAGAGTATTCAGAGAGATAACACCATGACCCAGACAGCTATCCGTTGGGAAAAAGACGCGGACAATATCGTCACCCTGACCCTGGACGACCCGACCTCGTCCGCCAACACCATGAACGAGCTGTACACCCGCTCCATGGCCGACACCGTCGCCCGCCTGCAAGCCGAGAAGGCCGACATCAAGGGCGTCATCGTTACATCCGCCAAGAAGACCTTCTTTGCCGGCGGCGACCTGAAGACGCTGATCCAGGCCGGTCCGGAACATGCCGCCCAGTTTGAAGCCGGTGTCACCGAGATCAAGCGCCAGCTGCGCGTGCTGGAAACCCAGGGCAAGCCCGTCGTGGCCGCCCTGAACGGCACCGCCTTGGGCGGCGGCCTGGAAATCGCCTTGGCCTGCCATCGCCGTATTGCCCTGAACAACCCGAAGGCCGAATTCGGTCTGCCGGAAGTCAGCCTGGGCCTGCTGCCCGGCGGCGGCGGCGTCACACGCATCATCCGCATGCTGGGTATCCAGAACGGTCTGATGAACGTGCTGATGCAAGGCCAGCGCATGAAGCCCGCCAAGGCGCTGTCCGCTGGCATCATTGATGAGATCGCCGAGACCCCGGAAGAGATGACCGCCAAGGCCCGCGCCTGGATCCTGGCCAATCCGGCCGCCCAGCAGCCCTGGGATGTGAAGGGTTACAAGATGCCCGGCGGCACGCCCAGCACCCCCGCTCTGGCCATGAACCTGCCTGCCTTCCCCTCCAACCTGCGCAAGCAGCTGAAGGGCGCCCAGGACAACTATCCGGCTCCCAAGGCAATCATGTGCGCAGCCGTCGAAGGCGCGCAGGTCGATTTCGACAGCGCGTTGAAGATCGAAGGCCGCTACTTCACCAAGCTGGCTGTCGGCAAGCACTCGAAAAACATGATCAAGGCCTTCTTCTTCGACCTGCAGAAGATCAACGGCGGCGGTTCGCGTCCTTCCAAGACGACGTACCCCGAGTGGAAGAGCAAGAAGGTCGGTATCCTTGGCGCGGGCATGATGGGTCAGGGCATTGCCTATGTCTCCGCCATGTCCGGCATTGAAGTGGTGCTGATTGACGCCGCCCAGGAAGCCGCCGAGCGTGGCAAGGCTTACACCCAGAAGCTGCTGGAAAAGCGTGTCTCCAAGGGTCAGATGACCAAGGAAGCCGCCGCCGAGAAGCTGGCGCTGATAACCCCGACCACCGATTACAGCCTGCTGGCCGGTGCTGACCTGGTGATCGAGGCCGTGTTCGAAGACCGCAAGATCAAGGCCGACGTCACCAAGCGCGCCGAAGCCGCCTGTGGTGCCGAACTGGTGATGGCTTCCAACACCTCGACGCTGCCGATTACCGGTCTGGCCGAAGCCTCGCGCAACGCCAAGAACTACATCGGCCTGCATTTCTTCTCGCCCGTCGACAAGATGCCGCTGGTGGAAATCATCATGGGCAAGGAAACCGGCGACGAAGCGCTGGCCAAGGCCTTTGACTACGTGTTGCAGATCAAGAAGACCCCGATTGTCGTCAACGACAGCCGCGGTTTCTTCACCAGCCGCGTGTTCGGCACCTTCTGCATGGAAGGCGTGAACATGCTGGCCGAAGGTTGGAACCCGGTTTCCATCGAGCAAGCCGCCGCGCAAGCAGGCATGCCGGTTGGCCCGCTGGCCGTGCTGGATGAAGTTAACCTGGAGCTGACCCGCAAGGTCCGCCTGCAAACCGAAAAGGATCTGGCCGCCGAAGGCCTGCCGCCCTTGCCGGTTGACGCCGCCGTGCCGGTCATCGACAAGATGCTCAACGAGTTCAAGCGTCCGGGCAAGAAGGACGGCGCGGGCTTCTACGAGTATCCTGCTGACGGCAAGAAGTTCATCTGGCCGGAACTGTTCAAGGCCTTCATGAAGGCCGACAAGGCCCAGCCCAGCCCGGCCGAGTTTGCCGAACTGCAGGAACGCCTGCTGTATCGTCAATCCATCGAAGCGGCACGCTGCTACGAAGAAGGCGTGCTGCGCTCGGTGGCGGATGCCAACATCGGTTCCATCTTCGGCATCGGCATGGCGCCGTGGACCGGTGGTCAGTTGCAGTACATCAACTTCATCGGCGTGAAGGAGTTCGTCCGCCGCGCTGATGAACTGGCGGCCAAGCACGGCGAGCGTTTCACGCCGCCGAAGCTGCTGCGCGACATGGCCGAAAAGGGCGAGACTTTCCAATAAGGAACGTTTCCGCCTGAAGGTCAGGAAACCCGCGCCGGCAACGGCGCGGGTTTTTTCATGGGCGATTACCAACCGTCCGGTGCGAATCCGGTTACCGGTGCGCACGGCGGCTGTGTTAAGTTTTGCGGACTTTCTTCCGGGGAAATCCGCCATGCTGACCGGCAGCTGTCTCTGCAACGGCATCCGTTACGAATACCACGGGCAGATCGAGGAAATCTCGATGTGCCATTGTTCCATGTGCCGCAAGGCCCAGGGCTCGGCTTACGTCGCCGTCAGTCCGGTTCCGGCCGAGCGTTTCCGTATTGTCCAGGGCCGTGAACTGCTGAAGGAATACCGCGCCGTGCCGCATAAGGCCCGCGTATTTTGCAGCCAATGCGGCAGTCCGCTGTACAGTGCCCGGGATGACTTGCCCGGCGTGATCCGCCTGCGCCTCGGCACCATCGAGACGCCGTTCCGCTGCGAAAACGCCTATCATATCTACATCGACTCCAAGGCCGACTGGGAAACCGTGGCCGACGACCTGCCGCGCTACAGCGCCATGAAACCCCAATAACAACCACTCAGGGACGATCCGCATGCGTGAACTCGACAAACTCAACCGCCTCTCCGAGAGCAGCGGCCACCTGCCGCGAGGCGTTGGCATGGTGTCCGGCGTCATTGCCCTCGGTCTGGGCATCCTGTCATTTCTGGGGGTGCTGGCCTTCCACTTTCCGGCCTATCTGACCACGCCGGAATTGCGTCACGTCTACGATGTCGAATTGCTGCGTCACATCCTGTTCTTCAGTCTGATGAGCGGCGGCGGCATCGCCCTGTTCAACATCGTGCTGGACCGGGCGCGCTGGCTGTCAGGATCAGCATTTTTCCTGATTATCCTGGCGGCGATGATGGGCGGCCACCGGGTGCCGGTGGGGGAGTTTGCGGATAACACGCCCTATATCGGTCTCGACTGGCTGATCCTGGACTTGCTGAAATCGACGGTGATTTTCGTGCTGATCGAGAAACTGTTTCCGCATCGCCCGCAAGCCGTGTTCCGGCCGGAATGGCAAACCGACATGCAGCATTTCATGGTCAATCATCTGGGCGTTGGTCTGGTGCTGCTGGTGACCAACCATGTATTGCAGGGCATGTTCGGCTGGGCGGTGAAGGATGGCATCCAGGGCTGGGTGCAGGGGCTGCCGTTCTGGGTGGCGCTGTTCCTGATCATCCTGGTGGCCGATCTGGTGCAGTACTGGACGCACCGCGCCTATCACGAGGTGCCGCTGCTGTGGCGGCTGCATGCGGTGCATCACAGCGTCAAGAGCATGGACTGGCTGGCCGGGTCGCGGCAGCACATCCTGGAACTGCTGATCACCCGCGTGCTGGTGTTGGCGCCGGTTTTCGTGCTGGGCTTTTCCAAGGACGTGATTGATGCCTATATCGTGGTGGTGGGCTTCCAGGCGGTGTTCAACCATGCCAACGTCAAGGTCAGTCTGGGGCCGTTGAAATACCTGATCGTAACGCCGAATTTCCATCACTGGCACCACTCGCAGGACGTGGAAGCGCTGGACCGGAATTACGCCGCGCATTTCGCCTTTCTCGACCATCTTTTCGGAACGGCGGTGAAATCCGATCGCAAGTGGCCTTCCGATTACGGCGTGCTGGGCGATTACGTGCCAAACGGCTTTCTAAAGCAGTTGAAGTTTCCGTTTACGTGGAAGCCGGAAGGAAGTTCGGCGGAGGATAACAGCGGCAAGTAACGGACTGGCCGTGGTTTCCCCAAAAAGGCAGGGAATTTCCCCTGCCTTTTTGTTTTCCGGACAATCATCCAGATTTAATTGACACTTTGTAAGTTAGCCCTGACACTGCTTGGAACATAACGACAATCAGCTCTGTTGACGGAGTAGCAGCATGTCCCGGCCCATCCCCACCGAGTTCCAGTATTTCGAGAATATCCGCAAGCCGGTCAACGTTTGGCGCGTGCGTCTGGCGCGTGTGCTGATGCGTCAGGAGCCGACGTTGCCGGACGAAGTCATCCGCACCTGGGCCGAATCCTATTACGATGCCGATCCGGTCGCCGAGCGCTTCGTGGAAGAGGTTTACCTGAAGCAGGGTCAGGCGGCCGGGCGGGCGATGGTCGAGCAGGCGCTGGAGCAGGGCGTACAGGCGGTGCCGGATGCCCCGGACAGTCTGAAAATCCTGTTTGCCGAAGCGGAAAAAGACCCAGTGTGGGTGGACTGGGCGCAGGTGGAGCTGGGCGCGCGGGTATTCCGCCGTTACGGACCGCAACTCTACGGTTTTCTCGGCGCGATCACGCTGGATGCCTATCAGGAAAACTCGGTGACCAAGCCGTTGGTGTTCACCGGCGCTTACGCGGGCGAGTCGGCGAACCGGCGTTTTCTGGAAACGGCCGGTTTCTGGCGTGATGTCTCGTCACCGGGCGGCATGCGACCGGGCGGCATCGGCGTGCGCACGGCAATGAAGGTGCGGCTGATGCATGTCTTCGTGCGCAAGGGCCTGCTGCGCCATCCGCAATGGAATCGGGAAGCCTGGGGCGTGCCGATCAGCCAGGGCGATGCATTGCTGACCCTGATCGCGGGCAGTATTGCGCCCGGTATCGGCCTGCAGGTGATGGGCTATCGCGCCAGCCGCCGCGAGATCGAGGCGATGATGCATTTCTGGCGCTATGTTGGCCATATCATGGGCGTGCAGCCGAAGTGGTACCCCTCAACCGTGGAGGAAGGCCTGAGCCTGTTGCTGGCCTCTTTCATCAAGGGACCGAAGCAGGCCGGGGAAGACGGTCGCCAGCTGGCGCATTCCTATATCAACTCGTTCGCGCCCGGAGATGAGGATAGCGGCTTCACCTTCCTGCGCAAAAAACTGGATTACTGGCTGGAACTGGGCATGACCTGGTTCTACCTGCCGCGCCATACCTTCCGCCATCATCGCCTGCCGAGTCCGGGTCTATGGGGGCTGGCGCCGTTGGCGCAGTTCCCGCTGGTATTTGGGCTGGAAACGATCCGCCGCCACAGCCGCTGGGCCGATGATTTCCGCGACCGGCAGGCGCAACGTTCGGCGGACCGCTGGCTGCGGTTGCATCTGGGGCAGCGCGGGGCGGAATACAAGGCGGTGGAGCAGTTCACCCGTTGACCCCCGTTCCGGTATTAAAACAAAAGGCCCCGATTTCCTGGGCCTTTTGCTTGAGGGCAACGCACTCAGGAGGCGTTTTTCAGGGTTTGCAGGATATGCAGCGCATCGTCGTATTGCATGTACTTCGGTACGGCGTAGGTACCGTGCACTTCAGTGAAGGCGGCGGCGATCATGTCCGGGAAATCAGCGGCATTCATGTTGGGGACGCGGGTGTCGATATTCAGGTCGGTCAGCAGGCTGCGGACATGGCTGATGAAGGTGTCGGCTGCCTGGGCGTCGCTCTGGCTGGTGCTGATGCCGCTCAGCCGCGCCAGCTTCGCCAGTCGCGCGGCGGAGACATCGCGGTTGAAGTCGAGCACATGCGGCAGCACGATGGAATTGGCGCGACCGTGCGGAATGCCGTAATGCGCGCCCAGCTGGTGGGCGATACCGTGCACGTAACCCAGCCCGGCCTTGTTCATCGCCAGTCCGGCATAATGCGAGGCCAGCGCCATCGCCTCGCGCGCTTCCAGGTTGTTGCCGTCGGCATAGGCCACCGGCAGGTGGTTGAAGATCATGCGCACCGCGGCTCCGGCGAAGAAGTCGGTGTCTGCGTTGGCGAACTCCGCCACCCAGGCTTCGACGGCGTGGGTAAGGGCGTCAATGCCGGTGTCGGCGGTAATCGAGCGCGGCATGCCTTTCATGATCACCGGATCGAGCGCGGTGGCTACCGGCACCACGCGCGGGTCAATGACGATGCCTTTCTGGTGGGTCTGGTCGTCGGAAATGACCGCACCGATTGACACTTCCGAGCCGGTGCCGGCGGTGGAGGGAATGACGAACAGCGGCAGCGAAGGCTTGCGCGCCTTGAGGATGCCGATCAGGTCACGCGGTTGCTTGCTGTTACCGGCCGCCAGCGCCATCACCTTGGCGGCGTCGATGGACGAACCGCCGCCCAGCGCCAGCACGGCGTCACAACGCTCACTGCGCAGCATGCTCAGGCCTTTTTCCACCACACTCACGGTCGGATCGGGAGTAACGCCGGTGAAGATGGCGGTCTCGACACCGTATTCCTTGAGCCGGGCGGTGACCGGATCAATCACGCCCAGCTTGTGCAGCACCGCGTCGGTGACGATCAGCACCTTTTTGACGCCCATGTGCGAGACGGTGCCGCACAACTGCAGCGCTGAATCCGGGCCCATCAGCACGATCGGGCGCGGCGCCGGCAGAACGGTCACGGCCAGCTTGAGGGCGGCGAGCTTGGCTTTGGATTTGAGGATGGTGGTGAGATGGGACATGCCGGTTTGACCTTGTATTGTGTTTTAAATTAGCAGGATAGGCTTTGAAGTTAATGTGCTTAATTGACACATCCACGGTGGCCGTATGCTGCGTGTATCACGATGATAGTCGACGCTATCAAATGGCGGACACGGTAACAAGCACGATCGTACAAGTTGGCCGTGAAACACAATTGATGCATCAGGGTGACAGAAACGGCGGGCATAAAAAAAGCAGGCCAAAGCCTGCTCTTTTGCACGGGAAGCGGGATCAGCTCAGCTTCCAGTCAAACGGCACGCCCTCGCGGCCGCGCAGGGCCAACATCAGCGTTTCCCGCATGAAGTTGAGGTTTTCAGCGGTGTAGGGCATGGACGGGTGCTTGCCCCAGACCGGACCCGGCCAGGCGGCGTCATTGCTGTAGCGCACCACGTGATGCACATGCAGTTGCGGCACCTGGTTGCCCAAGGCGGCGATATTGATCTTCTCGGCGCGGAAATATTTCGAAAGTTGCTCACTGATCCACGACGATTCACGCAGCAGCTGTTGCTGGTCGCGGACGGACAATTCGAAGATTTCGCGGACGCCGGGCACGCGCGGCACCAGCACCAGCCAAGGGTAGTGCATGTCGTTCATCAGCCGACAGGTGCACAACGGGAAATCGCCCAGGGGAAGAGTATCTTCTGCCAAACGTGGATGCAGCGTAAACATGGTATGGAAATAGCCCCAAAAAATGCAGCGCAAATATACCACCGCCAATCGCGTCTGCCTATTGCGGCCGCCACACGCCGATTGAAAGCTTTCCTGTCCCCAGACGACAAAAAACCCGCTGTAATGCGGGTTCTTGATCTGGCGTCCCCACGGGGATTCGAACCCCGGTTACCGCCGTGAAAGGGCGATGTCCTAGGCCTCTAGACGATGGGGACGTATTTGGTGGAGCTAAGCGGGA
>DASUIL010000106.1:0-2138 GCA_036273075.1 Fluviicoccus sp.
CGCATCGACCACAGCCCGGCAAACTGCCGGGCGTCCCCTTCGCTGCCCAGCATCGCCACCAGCAGCTTCATCATCGCCAGACGGGTTTCCATCCAGTCCTTGTCGCTGCCTTCGGTGCGCAGCAGGAAACGGAAAGCCAGGAATTCCACTCCGGTCAGGAACAGCTCAATCTGCGACGACAGCGGCTGCGGCCGCCCGGACGCCACCACCTTCTCCATGATCATCTGCTGCAAGGTCGCTACCGTGTGCAGCCGGAACCGCGACACCGGCGACGAGGTCTCGTAGAACTCCGCATACAACGGCCGCGTCACCGTTCCCAGCGACCGCCCCCATTCCACATAGGATTCGAAGGCGCTAACACTGTTCAGGATGATGTCGCCGGAGAACTCCAGCGCCTCACGGATACGTCCGACCAGATCCACGTGCAGCTTCAGCGCGGCCATGCCCAAAGGCTCTTCCAGGTTGCGGAAATACTTGTAGAAGGTCGGTCGGGAAATGCCCGCCTTCTCCAGCACGTGCTCCACCTTCAATGCCAGGAAGCCCTGCTCGGCGAAAGCCAGCAGCGTGGCATCAACAATGCGCGCCTTCAGGTCTTCCTGATCGGCTTCGGTCTTGGGCGGACGGCCGCGGCTGCGCAGCGCGGGAGGGGCGGTTTGGGTCATGAGCATGGCCTCCCTGGTAACCCGTCGAGTTTTTAGCGCCGCTCATCCGGATACAAGGACAACCACCATGCAATTCCGGCCATTCGTCGGCTATTTGCAACAGAATATTTCAATCCAGTCATTTAAATTAACACACGAGTTAATCGAAATGCTTGAAAGACAAGCGTTTGCGCCATTCATTGCGTAATGACGCCAAAACAGGCTGAAAAATACCCTATTGCTCAAGACAAACCGCCGGAATAGCATCCGCTCCACAGATGGCACCGCCGTACCGGATGGACGCCAAAACAAGAAAAACGGCTTGATGCCGATAAAACAAACCGGAGTTGTTTCCATGAAGAAGTTGCTTACCCAGTCTGCCCTGGCCGCCACCCTGCTCACCGGCACTGTCGCCGCCCAGGCCGCCTCCTATCAGGTCTGCTCCGTGTCCGGCGGCTGCTATTCGACCGGCAGCATCTGGGTCACCTCCAGCTACACCCAGACCAAGTATCCCATCGTGCTGGCGCACGGCATGGCCGGTTTCGCCAAGCTGGGTCCGGTGGATTACTGGTACGGCATTCCGCAGGATCTGGTGTCCGGCGGCGCCAAGGTCTACTCCACGCAGGTCGCCTCCTTCCAGTCTTCCGAAGTGCGCGGCGAGCAGTTGCTGACCCAGGTCAAGACCATCCTCGCCATCAGCGGCGCGGCCAAGGTCAACCTGATCGGCCACAGCCATGGCAACCAGTTGATCCGCTATGTCGCCGCCGCCATCCCGACCAAGGTCGCCTCGGCCACCGGCGTCGGCGGTCCGAACAAGGGCTCACCCGTGGCGGATGTGATCAAGGGCGTGACCAACATTCCGGGTGTCGGCAGCATCACCGCCTCGACCCTGTCCAGCGTCATCAACGCCTTCTTCCTGCTGATCGACAATGTCGCCGGTGAATCCTACCGTCAGGACGCGCTGGCCGGTCTGGACTCGCTGACCACCGCCGGGGCCACCGCCTTCAACGCCAAGTACCCGCAGGGCATTCCCACCACGGCTTGCGGTGAAGGCGCCTATACCGTCAACGGCGTGCGCTACTACTCCTGGAGCGGCACCGGCCACCTTACCAACGCCCTGGACATTGTCGACCCCGCGCTGGCGCTGACCAATGTGGTCTTCCCGGAAGCCAACGACGGTCTGGTCGGCCGCTGCTCCAGCCACCTCGGTCAGGTGCTGCGCGACAACTACAATATGAACCACCTGGATGAAGTGAACCAGCTGTTCGGTTTGGTCAGCATCTTCGAAACCAATCCGAAGAGCGTCTACCGCGCCCAGGCCAACCGCCTGAAATCCGCCGGTTTCTAAGCCTTCACAGGGGCGCACTTTTGGTGCGCCCTTTTCCCTTCCCACCCCTTGCACCCTCCCCCTGCACCCTTCAGACTTGGACAATACCCATAACAACAGTCTGGAGACCCCCTTGAGCCCGGAAGAAACCGCCCGCACCCGCCTGCGTC
>DASUIL010000107.1:0-13250 GCA_036273075.1 Fluviicoccus sp.
GGCAGCCCCAGCGACACCGAGACGATCGGCTGCGTGAAGTCCTGCTCGCTGTCGTCATTGTGCCGTCCCATGCCGGTGCCGGGCGCATAGCGGTTCACCAGGCAGGCGTCCGGCGCGTAGTCAGCATAACCGGCCAGCGCCGCCGCCTCGCGCGCCAGCGCCAGCCACGCCGCCGGGATCGGCGGCCAGGGCCGGCCGGTCTCGGGATCGACGCTGCGGTAGGCATAACCACGGGCGCTGCTGGTCCAGCCCAAGGCGCCGCAGTTGCTCATGGCGGCGGCGACCGGGTGACCCATGCGGGTCATCATGTGGCGGAAGGGCGCGGCGGCGGCCACGGCGCACAGGTCCGCCCACAGCGCGGCGGCCGAGGTGAATTGCGGCAGCAGCCAGACTTCCGGCTGCACCGCTTCGGGCTGAAGCAGAAAGGAATCCTGACGCATGGCTAAGGCTCCACTCCCGCCATGCCCGCCTCCCGGGCGATCATTGCCTGCTTGCGCTCACCGCCCCAGCGGTAGCGGCTGAACTCGCCGCTGGCGCGGATGACGCGGTGACAGGGAATCAGGTAGCCGATGCTGTTGCGCGCGATCGCCGAGGCCACCGCCCGCGTCGCCGCCGGTTCACCCAGCCCGGCGGCCACTTGCTGATAGCTGCGGATCTCGCCGCTGGGAATGGCCAGCAAGGCTTCCCACACCTTCAGCTGGAAGGCGCTGCCACGCAGCAGGAGCTTCAGCGGCTGGGCACGCTCGCCTCGGGCGGGAAAGGCCAGGGCCGCCGTCGCCGCCACGGCGGCGTCATCCCGTTCCAGCACGGCGGCGGGCCACTCCGCCCGCAGTTCCGCTTCCAGCGCCGTGAATTCCCCGGCACGATCGAAAAAGGCCAGCTTGCAGACGCCGCGCCCGGTCTCGGCCAGCAGGCAGTCGCCAAAGGGCGAGGCCGCCGCGCCGTAGCGGATGCGCAGGCCGCGACCGCCCTGCCGGTATTCGCCGGGGGTCATGCCTTCGCAATGCAGCATCAGGTCGTGCAGGCGGCCCGGCCCCGACAGGCCCGCCGACAGCGCCGCGTCCAGCACCGGCTCGCGGCGCAGGCGCTGCTTGGCGTTTTCCTTGGTCAGGTATTGCAGGTACTGTTTCGGCGACACCCCGGCCCAGTCGCTGAACAGGCGTTGCAGGTGGAACTCGCTGAGGCCGACATGACGGGCCAGATCGGCCAGCGCCGGTTGCTGCCGCCGGTGGTCATCCAGGTAACGGATGGCCTCGGCGATCAACGAGTAGGGGCGTGGCTCGGCGTTGGAAACAGTCATGGCGGCATCCGGCGGGTTTGGCAAACAGCATAGTGACTGGACGAAAGGAACGGAACCACCCGATTCTTGCTCTTGAATCTGTAGGTCGGGCTAAAGCCCGACCTACAGATTCAACCCGCGATCCGGCCGCAATACCCGGAAAGCCCCGAACGCGGCCAGCGCCAGCGCCGCCGCCAGCCCGAAGGCCGCCGCCGGATGCAGCAGCCACAGCGCCCCGGCCGCCAGTGAGGCGGGCAGGTACAGCACGCCGGTAACGAAGTTGTACAGGCCGATCGCCGAGGCGCGGCGCTCGTGTTCCAGATCGGCAATGAAGGCCTTGGCCTGCGCTTCGTCGATGGCGTAGAAAACGCCGAACAGCACGAACAGCGCGATCACTTCCGCCCGGGTACTGGCAAAGGCGAAGCCCAGGCACATCAAGGCATAGGTCAGATAGCCCGCCTGGATCATGCGCGGCCGCCCCACCCGGTCGCTGAGCTTGCCGATCAGCGGCGCGGCAATCACGCAGGCAATATTGAACAGCGCGTACAGCAGCACGATGTCCTTCACCGCGAAACCGACGCTGTAGGCGCGCAGCAGCAGGAAGCTGAAGCTGAAATAGGCCAGCGAGAATATGCCGGAACCGAGCAGATAGCGCTTGAAGGCGGGACTGAGCGTCCCCCAGGCGGCAAACAGCGGCTCGCGCTCGTGCGGCGTGCCCGGCTTTTCCTCCACCCGCGCCAGCACCACCACGCTCAGCACCGCCGGTACCAACGCTACCGCAAACAGGATCTGGTAGGTGGACACGCCTTCCCCCAGCCACGACAACAGCGCCCAGGCCAGCAACGGCCCCAGCACCGCCCCGGACTTGTCCAGCGCCTTGTGCACGCCGAAGGCGTAACCGCGATTGCCCCGCGCCGCCACCGCCGCCAGCCAGGCGTCGCGCGGCGGCCCGCGAAAGCTTTTCCCCAACCTTTCAATGACGCGGAAGACCGCCAGCCCGGTAATCGAGCTGCTGACCAGCAGGATCACCTTCGCCAGCGTCGAGAAGCCGTAACCGGCCAGCGTGAAGATCTTGCGCTGACCCGTGCGGTCGCTGAGTCGTCCGGACAGGTAATTCAGCGACGAGGCCGACAGGTCGGCCAGCCCCTCGATCAGGCCGAGCAGCGCCGCCGACGCCCCGGCAACGGTGGTGAAGAAAATGGCGAACACCGAGAAGATGATCTCGGAGCTGAGGTCGGTGAGGAAACTGACCAGGCCGAGCTTGAGGATGTCGGGATGCAGCGCCGGTTTGTCGTCTTCGGGGGGTGTCGGCATGACATTTCCTGACGGGTGGAAAGGGCGTGAATTCTTCCAGTTTACGCTATCCGCCGCCGCCTGCCCGCCGGGATTGAACCGGGGAATGGCACTGATTATCCCGCTGATGGAATAGACTTTCCCAAAAACCGGTATTTATCCAATCTGGCACGAACGTCTAAGGTAGTCCTACTCCGGACAGGGCCATTGCCACCCGCCTCCGGTTCGCAGACATACCGTCAGACGGGGGTCACATATGTTCGGTTGGGGCAAGCGCAGTCAGGAGCACAAGCTCATCATCGGCGAACAGCCGCCGGTGGCGCTGGCGAAAAACGAAACCGTGCTCAACGGCGCGCTGCGGCACGGCATCGCCTTTCCGCACAGCTGCAAGGTCGGCGGTTGCGCCGCCTGCAAGTGCCGTCTGCTGTCCGGCCAGGTGCGCGAACTCACCGACAAGTCCTACCTGCTGTCGAAGGAAGAAATCCGCGACAACTTCATCCTCGGCTGCCAGAGCATTCCGCTGTCGGACGTCACCGTGGAACTGCCGGTCAACCCGCTGGCCAACCAGCACACCACCGGCACCCTCACCCGGCAGGTTATGCTGACGCATGACATCGCCGAGGTCTTCCTGACGCTGGACGACGCCATCCGCTACCTGCCCGGCCAGCACGCTTCATTGCGGCCGCTGGACAGCGACATTCCCGCCCGTTGCTACTCCTTCGCGCATCGTTGCCACGAGGACGGCAACCGCGAGATTTCCTTCTTCGTGCGCCGGGTGCCCAACGGCCGTTTCTCGAACTGGCTGCTCGACCCGGCGGCGCTGCATCAGCGCATCGCGGTCGAGGCCAGCCTGGGCGATTTCCACCTGCGGCCGGGCGACAGCGCGCTGGTCTGCATGGCGGGCGGCAGCGGCCTGTCGCCGTTGATCGCCCTGCTGGAAGGGGCCTGCGACACCGATGCCGTCCATCGGCCCGTGTTCCTGCTGATGGGTGCGCGCACGCAACGCGACCTGTATTACACCGATGAAATCCGCGCCCTGCAGCAACGCTGGCGCGCGTCTTTCACCTTTCTTCCCGTGTTGTCGGAAGAACCGGCGGACAGTGACTGGAGCGGCCTGCGCGGCTGGGTGACCGAGGCGCTGACGCCGGAGATGACCCGCAACGCCCAGGGCTACCTGTGCGGGCCGCCGCCGATGATCGACGTGGCCATCGAGCGCCTGACCGCGCTCGGCATGGACCGCGACGCCGTGTTCTTCGACAAATTCTCCGATCAAACCGCGAGGTGAACCTCATGTTCCGCTATGCACGCTTCTTTATCGGGCCGGTCTTCTTTACCGGCGTCTCGCTGCTGATGGTGCTGGGCCACCAGTGGCTGTGGCTGCCGGGTTTCCTGCTGATCCTGGCGGTGGTGCTGTTCGACCAGATGCTGTCGCACGACTCTGTCGACCAGCCCTATGCCCACAGCGGCATCCTCGACTTCGCGCTGTACCTGTCACTGCCCGCCGCCATGACCTTCTTCTTCATGCTGTTCTGGGTCGCCGGCAGCGGCGCGCAGGACCCGCTGGGTTTCGGCGCCTTTGTGCAATCGCTGACCGGGATTGATGTCATCGCCGCCCGCAACGACACCGCTTGGTATCACTACGTGCTGATGTTCGTCATCCTGGCGCTGCCCGCCACCGGCATCGGCGGGCTGGCCGGACATGAGCTGACACACCGCACCGCCGATCCCTTCGCGCTGTGGCTGGGCCGCATCACCATGGCGCTGAACTGGGGCATCGCCTTCCCCATCGAGCATGTCTACGGCCACCACGCCTATGTCGGCACGATGAAGGACCCCGCCACCGCCGCGCGCGGCGATTCGCTGTACCGGCACATTCCCAAGGCGATGCAGCGCACGGTCGTCAATGCCTGGGAAATCGAGAAGACGCGGCTCGACAAGGTCGGCAAGCCCTTCCTGTCCCTGAACAACGTGCTGCTGCGCATGGCGCTGGTCGCCGCCGCCACCTCGGCCTTCGCCTTCTGGTGCGCGGGCTGGACCGGCCTGCTGTTCCACGGCATTGTCTGCTGCTCCACCAAGGTGGTGCTGGAAGCGTTGAACTATGTGGAACACTACGGCATCGTCCGCGTGCCGTCGCAGCCGGTACAGCCGCGTCATTCGTGGAACTGCAACCACGTGGTCAGCAGCGTCTTCACTTATAACCTGACCCGCCACAGCCACCATCACGCCGATGCGCAGGTGCACTTCCAGGACTTGCATGCCCACGCCGAACAACCGTCAATGCCGGGCGGCTTCCTCGCCGCCATCCTCTCCTCGTTCATCCCGCCGCTGTGGCGGCGCATGATCACCCCGAAACTGCTGGAATGGGACCGCACCCAGGCCGACCGCAGCGAATTCCCGCTGATCCGCGCCGCCAACCAGGCCAGCGGCTGGCCGGAGCTGCAACAGAGCGTGGCGAACAGCACGTCGCCGGTGCAGGCGGTGCCGCAGGGTGGGCTGGGTTACTGAATCCGTCTTCTGCCATGACTCTCTTATCAGGTAACGCCATGAAAATCCCCGCCCGCCGTGCCGACACCCTGCACCATGATGTCTGGCTGCCGCCGGAAACCCGCCGCGTCCGTCAGGAAGTCCGCGAATTCGCCGAAGCGGTGCTGCGCCCGGTCGCGCACCGCCTCAACAACACCCCGGAATCGGTGGAGTCCTTCCCGCACGACATTTTCCGGCAGATGGCCGAGGCGGGTTTGTACCGCATCCCCTTTGCCGCCGATGTCGGCGGCCGGGGGCTGGAGTTTCCGACACTGGCGACGATGGTGACGCTGGAAGAACTGGCCTATTTCTCACCCGGCCTTACCTCCGCGCTTTATGACGGCCAGGCCATCCTGGTGGGGAAGACGCTGGAGCGCGCGCAGGAACCGCTGCGCAGCCGCTATCTGTCGGCGCTGGTGCGCGGCGAGTTTGTCGGCTCCTTTGCCACCAGCGAGCCGGAGGCCAGTACCGACCTTTCCGCCGCCGCCATGCAAACCGTGGCCGTGCCGGTCGAGGGCGGCTATTCCCTCAACGGCGGCAAGCGCTGGATCACCAACTCGGTAGTGGCGCGTTACATGCTGGTGCTGGCCCGCACGGAAGCGCGGCTCAGCATGTTCATGGTCGACATGCACAGCCCCGGCGTGACCGTCGGCCAGCCGGACCTGAAAATGGGCAATCACGCGCAATTGACGGCCGATGTCCGTTTCGAGCAGGTGTTTGTCCCGGCCGACCATGTGGTCGGCATCCCCGGCAACGGGCTGAAAGTCGCGCTGGGCGCGCTGGCGATGGGACGCATGGGCATCGGCGCCATCGGCGTGGCGATGGCGCAATCCGCCTTTGATTTCGCCGCCGCCTATATCAGCGAGCGCAAGGTTTTCGGCAAGCCGATCGCCGCGTTCCAGCACTGGCAGTTCACCTTCGCCGAGCATGCCATCAACCTCGAAAATGCCCGCAACCTCTACCTGAAGGCGGCGTACCGCTTCGATACCGAGGGTGAGTCCGAAGTGGAAGGCGCGATGGCGAAATTCTACGGCAGCCGCCTGGCGGTCGACGTGGCGCGGGATGCCATTCAGGCCTGCGGAGCCTACGGCTTCGTGCGTGAACTGTCGGCGACCGGCCAGACCTATCCGCTGGAGTCGATCTACCGCGACGCCAAGATCGGGGAAATCTACGAGGGCACCAACGAGATCCAGCGCTGGATCATTGCCCGTCACATCTTCGGCCGGGATCTGGTGGGTTGACGATGAACGACATTCTCTGCGAACAACGCGGCGGTCTGGGCATCATCACCCTCAACCGGCCGCGCCGCCTGAACGCCTTCCATACCGGCATGGCCCGGCAACTGGACGAGGCCCTGAGCCGGCTGGCCGCCTCGGCCGAAACCCGTGTCATCCTGATCCGGGCGGAGGGCACCTACTTCTCGGCGGGCGGCGACGTGGATTTCTTCAAGGAAACCGTGGCCGCCGGGCCGGAGGCCGCCCAACAAGCCTTCGCGGAACTGGTGGATGCCGTGCACGCGGTCATCCGGAGGCTGGCGGCGCTGCCGGTGCCGGTGGTGGCGGCCGTGCAGGGCGGCGCGGCGGGGTTCGGTCTCAGCCTGCTGGCGTCCTGCGACCTGGTGGTGGCGGAACGCAACAGCCGCTTCAATCCCGCCTATGCCGGCCTGGGCGCCAGCCCGGACGGGGGCATCAGCTGGATGCTGCCCCGCCTGCTGGGCCTGCGCGCCGCGCGCCGCCTGCTGATGCTGGGGGAAACGCCGGACGCCGAAGCGGCGCTCGACCTCGGCCTGATCGATGTCATCGCCGAACCGGGCGAACTGGACGCCACCGCCGAAGCACTGGCGGCGCGGCTGGCGGCTGGCCCGACACAGGCTTACGGCCGCATCAAGAGACTGCTGGCCGACAGCGCCCGCCACACCCTGCCCGAGCAACTGGATGCCGAGAAGCGGCACTTTCTGGCCAGCGCCGCCACGCTCGATTTCCACGAAGGCCTTCAGGCCTTCCTGTCGCGGCGGCGGCCCGAATTCACGGGGCGCTGACGCGCCTCACGGCTGCACCGCCCGCTAAGCTCCCCGCTCCAACGCCTCCCACGCCCCCTGCGCGCCCAAGATACCCATCAGATGCTCCGCCAGCAGCGCCACCTTCGGCGTGCTGCGGCTGGCGCTGCGGTAGATCAGCCACAACGGCAGCGCGAATTGGTGCTCGGGCATCAGCGGCACCAGCGACCCGTCACGCACAAAGCGCTGGCAGCTGATCTGCGGCAGCCAGGCAATGCCCAGCCCGTCGATACAGGTCAGCCGCGCCATCAGCAATTCGTTGGTAATCATGCGGTAATTCAGCGACAGGCCGTGCAGCGACTCGGGCGCATAAACCTCCATCGGCAAGGTGGTCAGCCGCACCATTTCGTGCTGCGCCAGGTCCGCCGGAACCTGCGGCACCCCGGCGCGTTGCAGGTAACGCGGGCTGGCGAAGAGGCTGATCGTCGGCGTGCCCAGCGGAATCACCGGATGGTGGGTCTCCGGCCGCGCGCCATAACCGAACAGCACGTCCATGGTTTCGTCATCGGGGTCCAGCGCACCGGGGCGCAGGTGCGCCTCCAGGCTGATCTTCGGGTACTTGGCGAGAAAGGAGGAAATGACCGTCGTTGCCCAGCTGTCATCCACCGAGAACGGCATCGCCATGCGCAAATGGCCGGACGGCTCCTGCTTCAGGCGTTGCAGGGCGCGCCCGGCTTCCTCAGCCTGCGCCACCAGTTGCCGGCAATGCTGGTAATAGACCTGCCCGGCCTCGGTCAGTTTCTGGGTGCGGGTGGTGCGCTCCAGCAGGCGCGTCTCCAGCGTCTTTTCCAGCAGCGCAATGCGGCGGCTGACCGTGGACAGCGGCAGTTCCAGCTGGTTGGCGGCGGCGGTGAAGCTGCCCGCGCGCACCACGGCGGCGAACAGCGCCATGTCATCAAGGTGGGGCACGGGGTCTCTCCGGCGGGATAGTAGCGGTGTTTATCCCATGATTATCTGTTGGTTGGAAGAGTCCGGCGGCGCGTTGTCGCCGCAGCAGCGGCGTGCTAGCGTTCAGGGGACAACGTCAGGGAGAACGAACATGAAATACCACGGCAGCTGCCATTGCGGCGGCATTGCGTTTGAAGTGGAAGGCGACCTGGGCGGGGTCATGTCCTGTAACTGCTCGATGTGCGCGCGCAAGGGAGCGCTGCTGTGGTTCGTGCCGCGCGAGGCGCTGGTGTTGAGCACGCCGCCGGAACGGATGAGCACCTATACCTTCAACAAGCATGTGATTCAGCACCGCTTCTGCCCGGTTTGCGGCATTCATCCCTTTGGCGAAGGAACCGGGCCGGACGGCAAGGCGATGGCGGCGGTGAATGTGCGCTGCCTGGAAGGGGTGGAATTCGAGAAACTGCCGGTGCAGCATTATGACGGGAAGGCGTCTTGAGGCGCACTGGCGGCTTTCCATGATGTGCCGGCGGGGTTGGCCAGATAAGCATCACCCCCTGATCTGGCGCATCCGGCACGGCATTGGCGACCCCGGCATGATCACCGGTGCTGTAATGGTCGGCGGATCACCGCCCCTGTTCGAGGAAAAACCATGACGCCCCGCCAAAGCCACCAATTCGCCATCCTGCTGCTGACCGCCTCCATCACCCTGGAGACCACCCTGCTGGCGGGCCTGTTCACCCTGCCGGACGTGCTCTACCACGGCCTGCATCTGGCCTTCATGGCGGCGCTGGTCGGCTCGCAGCTGGCGCTGTACCGGCAAGCCGGCCGCCAGCAGCCCGGCCGCCGCTTCGCACTGTGGTTCGCCATCGGGGCGGGCTTCACCCTGATCGGGGATTACGTCAACGGCGCGGTCAGCGCGGTGCAGCCGGTGTCGCTGAAACTGACCTGGGCGATGCTGCTGTTCGGCATCGGCTACAGCCTGTACAACCTCGCCCTGTGGCGGCAGGTCGCGCGGATGCCCGCACCCGCCCGCAACGGCTGGCTGGACGGCCCGGCCCCGGCCCTGGCGATTCTCGCCATCAATGTCGTTTCGTGGTTCCAGCACGTGGAAACCAACCTGCGCGGCCACGACCTGCTGTATTACGGCTCCTTCGTCTTCAACGCCACCCTTTACGTGCTGATGCCGCTGCTGGCCTTCCGCTTCTACCGCCGCAGCGCCTGCAGCACTGGCGGCCTGTTTGTGCTGATGGGCGGCGTGCTGATCCCCTATTCCGACCTGATCCTGTTCGCCTCCTGGCTGCGCGGCGGCGATCCGGCCGTGCCGGACTTCACCTTGTATGCGTTCAACTGGATTCTCTATTTTGGCGGCCAGGTGCTGATGTCACGCTTCCCGGCGCTGGTGCTGGAAGCCGAATCCACCTCCGGCCGCTGAATCAGGCGCCCGCCCGCAGCGCCGTCGGCGTCACACCCCGGCAGCGCCTGAAGGCGCGGGTAAAGGCCGCCGCGTCCTGAAAACCGCTGGCGACGGCAATCTGAGCGATGCTCTTGTCGGTTTCCAGCAACAAGGTCGCCGCATGGTCACAGCCCACCTCGGCGCGCAGCCGGGGCAGCGTGCTGCCCTCGTCCTGCAAACGGCGGCTCAGAGTCCGGGCCGACATCGCCAGCTGCGCTGCCAGGGCGGCGGCATCCGGCAGGCCTCCTTGCCGCAACGCTTCCCGCAGATAGCGCCGGACCGCCTGCGTCACCGGCCGGGCGTCCGCCTGCTGCCGGCTTTGCTGCTCCAGCGCCGCCCGCATCAGCTGGTGCGAGGACGGGCTGGGCGCCAGCAAGGGAATCGTCAGGGCTTCCCGCCCCAACACCAGCTGGTTCTGGGTGCTGCCGAACACAAAGCGGCAGTTGAAGGCGCTCTCATAGGCCTCGACAGGCCCCAGCGCTTCCTGCCGCAAGTGGATTTCCGGCATCGGCGAGGGTTGCCGCGCCAGAAACGGGGCGATTTGCAGGAAGGCGGTGACCACGGTCTCGGTGAAGAACGCGGACACCGGGCCAAAGTCGTACAGCGGTTCAAACACCAGATGCATCCGGTCGCGCAGGTCGTGGCGCTGCAGCCGGTAGGCGGGCATCACCAGCGGAAAGAAATTCAGCGCGCCGTCCAGCGCTTCGCCCAACGTGCGGGCGGTAATGGCCAGCATGCCGATCGGGCCGTGGCTGGTGACGGGAAAGTGGCGGATGAAGCTGACCAGTGGAGGAATCCCCGGCGGACAGATCGACAGCATCCATTCATTGGTGCGGCGGATCTGGCTGCCGGTCAGGGTATCGCCGGGCTGGGCCGCGCGCGGGCAGGGCACGCCGCAATAGCGGTAATAGTCCCCGACCTCCCGGCCCAGGGCGCGCGTCAGCGCCTCGCCCACATCCAAGTACTGGGCGGGAAAGGACAAGGTATCCAGGATGCGGTCAGGGGTCGTCATGACGACAAGCTAACGGTTGGACAGGCGCTTGTCCATGACGGCCCCGGCAGCACTTCACCCCACCTTCGGCAACTTCTCCATCGACGCCCTGATCGCTTCCTCCGGATAGGCGAAATCCTCCAGCTTGCCCGCGAAATAGCTTTCGTAGGCCGCCATGTCGAAATGGCCGTGCCCGGACAGGTTGAAGAACAAGGTCTTCGGCTCGCCGGTTTCCTTGCAGCGCAGCGCCTCGTCAATGCAGGCGCGGATGGCGTGCGCCGACTCCGGCGCGGGAATGATGCCTTCGGTGCGCGCAAACATCACCCCGGCCTCGAAGGTCGCCACCTGCGGCACCGCCACCGCCTCGATCAGTCCCTCGTGGTACAGCTGTGACACCAGCGGCGAATCGCCGTGATAGCGCAGCCCGCCCGCGTGGATACCCGGCGGCATGAAGTCATGGCCCAGCGTGTACATCTTCATCAGCGGCGTGAAACCGGATTCATCGCCGAAGTCATAGGCGTACACGCCCTTGGTCAACGTCGGGCAGGACGTCGGCTCCACCGCCACATGGCGGATCTTCTGCGCGCGCTTGTCGCCCGCCGCCGCGTCGCCCAGGAAAGGGAAGGTGACGCCCGCGAAATTGCAGCCGCCGCCGCAGGGCGCGAAGATCATGTCCGGGTACTCGCCGATCTTCTCGAACTGCTTCTTTGCTTCCAGCCCGATCACCGTCTGGTGCAGCAGCACGTGGTTCAGCACCGAACCCAATGCGTACTTGGTGCCGGCGTCGCCCACCGCCTCCTCCACCGCCTCGGAAATGGCGATGGCCAGGCTGCCGGGATTGTCCGGGTTCTCCGCCAGCAGGCGGCGGCCGGTGGCGGTCAGCGGACTGGGGCTGGGAATCACCTCGCCGCCCCAGGTCTGCATCATCAGACGACGGTAGGGTTTCTGGCCATAGGACACCTTCACCATGAACACCCGCACCGGCAACCCGAACATCTGCCCGGCGAAGGACAGCGACGAGCCCCACTGCCCGGCCCCGGTCTCGGTGACCAGCCGCTTCGTCCCGGCAATCTTGTTCAGGTAGGCCTGCGGCACAGCGGAATTCGGCTTGTGCGACCCGGCGGGCGACACGCCCTCGTACTTGTAGAAAATCTTGGCCGGGGTGCCCAGCAGCTGTTCCAGCCGCTCGGCGCGGCACAGGGGACTGGGCCGCCACAGCGCATAGACGCGGCGCACTTCCTCGGGAATGGGAATCCAGCGCTCGCTGGACATTTCCTGTTCCAGCACCGGGCCGGGGAAGATGGCCAGCATGCGGTCGGGCGTGACCGGCTGTCCGTCCGGGCCCAGCGACGGCGCGGGCGGGTTCTTCAGGTCGGCGGCGATGTTGTACCAGTGGGTGGGAATTTCGCTCTGGTCGAGAATGATGCGGGTGGGTTTCATGGCGTCCTCGCGGGTGATGGCGCATCGGCTGCGCGCCTGCCCCCGAACTTACCACCCCGGTCATGACCTTGCAATTTGCAGGGCTATTCCCTCAGCCCGACCGACCCGGCTCAGCCCGCCAGCGACAAGACCCGCTGCAGGCCCAGCAGGATGTTGTAGGGCGCGGAACGCTGCACGAAATTCGCCGCCCAGTCCGGCGCCTGTCCGCCCGGATCGAAGAAACCCTCGGCCTCCACCGCCAGTTGCCGTCCGGGCCGCACCGACACCTTCACCGTCATGTTCTCGGCAGGCATGCGCACCACGCCGGGCGTGGCCGGAATGTAGTTCGGCAGGGCCTCCACCGACAGCACCGCCTCGCCGGGCGACGATGACTTCACCTGCACCCGCACCACCACATCGCGGTCGGGCAGGCTGTACGGGGCCTTGTGCTTCAGGTAGACAATCGATTCCTGCGGCGAAATCCGCTTCAACGTGCGCGATTCCAGGATCTGCCAGTGCCAGCGCCCGTAATTCTCCGCATCCATCGCCGTTTGCAGGAAGGCCTCCAGCGTCCCGTTCAGTGTCGCTTCGATGCGGAAGGAGCGGATCTGGTGCCCGTCCTCGCGTTTTACCCAGGAGCGGATTTCCGGCTTGCTGCTCTGCTTGATCAGTTGCCATTCCCGGCCCACCTTGTCCTGCAAGGACGCCAGGTCATTGTCGTCCTGCGCCTGCGCCGCCGGACCACCCGCCAGCACCCCCATCATCAAAAAACTGATAATCGCTATTCTTTTCATTTACAACCTCGCCCCTGGCATCCGGATTTAATTGGTATGACAGTACTGTTTCGCAAAACAACACCCGACTCCTTTTACCAATTCATGCCGGTCAACGCAAACAAAATGGCGTTAGACGTCAAATGATGCGCAATGGAAGCGCCGGGAAAAAGCCGTCGAAAGGCGTGCGAACAGCCCTCGCCCGAAAGAACCCGCCGGTCAGCCGCCGCCACTGACCGGCTGTCTGCCGGATGCCCGCAAACGTCGTTCTGGCCCGGGATGACCGTTAACTTCAATCCCCGGCCGGCGTATGGTTAGCAGGCTATGCAATGTGCGGAAGCCGCGCCTTCCGCACGGCATGGCAACCCCGGTATTCAGGCGCGGTTCTCCGCTTCGGCCTGAAATCCGGCCCGGAGCGGCCGGAGCAAAAAGGAACACGGGCATGGATACCGCTCTCAGGACTTAAGGAAGACCATAATGAAAATGAAAACGCTGAGCGCTGCTTTCCGTCATCTCACCGCTGCCGCCCTGGCAGTCCTGTTCACCGCCGCCGCCCAGGCTGCTCCCGACGA
>DASUIL010000108.1:0-4065 GCA_036273075.1 Fluviicoccus sp.
ATCCGGAATCCGCCATGCCCGCCAAGGAGTTGCGGCGTTATGATGAATTCATGCACTACGGCATGGCCGCGGGTATCCAGGCCATGCGGGATGCCGGTCTGACCGTAACCGCAGAAAATGCCGGAAGGATCGGGGTGGCCCTGGGCGCCGGGATCGGCGGTATCAGCACCATCGAACGTAATCACGACATCCTTATCAAGGACGGCCCCAACAAGATTTCCCCCTTCTTTGTGCCCGGCTCCATCATCAATCTGGCGGCCGGTCTCCTGGCCATCCGTTTTGGTCTCAAAGGTCCGAACCTAGCGCTGGCTACGGCGTGCACGACCGCCACGCATTGTATCGGTCTGGCGGCGCGGCTCATTGCCTATGGCGATGCTGATGTCATGGTCGCCGGCGGAGCGGAAAAAGGCTCCTCGCCATTGGGTATGGCCGGTTTTGCCGCCGCGCGAGCGCTATCTACCCGCAATGATGATCCGCAGGCAGCCAGCCGCCCCTTTGACAAGGATCGCGACGGTTTTGTGCTGGGCGACGGCGCCGGCGTACTGGTTGTGGAGGAGTACGAGCACGCCAAGGCGCGCGGCGCCAGGATTTATGCCGAACTAATAGGCTTTGGCATGAGTGATGACGCCTTCCATATCACTTCTCCGGCCGAATCCGGTGAAGGTGCGGCGGCTTCCATGCGCAACGCCTTGCGGGATGCGGGTTTGCAGCCATCAGATGTCGATTATATCAACGCCCACGGCACCAGCACTCCGGCCGGGGATGTGGCGGAATCCCACGCTATCGAGTCGGTATTCGGCGACCATGCCTCGAAAGTAGCGGTCAGCTCAACCAAGTCGATGATCGGGCACCTGCTGGGCGCGGCGGGCGGTGTCGAGGCCATCTTCAGCATCCTCGCCATCCGCGACAATATGGCTCCGCCGACCATCAATCTGGTCAATCCGGATCCGGAGTGCCGTCTGGATTACGTGCCAAACCAGGCGCGCGCCATGAAAATCGATGTTTCGCTGTCGAATTCCTTCGGTTTCGGCGGCACCAATGGCACGCTGGTGTTCCGTCGCCTCTGACCGCGACGATATTCAAGAGGGCGCATCGTGCTGACGGCTGTCTGGCTGAACGGCGTGGCAGTGGACGGGGTAGCCGCCGATGATCGCGGTTTTGCCTACGGCGATGGCCACTTCACCACCATTGCGGTGCGTAATGGCGAGCCGGTGCTGATCGAGCGGCACTGGCGACGCCTGTACGAGGCCAGCCAAGCCTTGGGTATCCCCAATGACGGTTTTGCCGCCTGGCGGCAAGACTTCCGGCAGTTTACCTCGGCTTATCCTGACTGCACGGCGAAAATCGTGATTACGCGGGGGCGGGGCGGGCGCGGTTACTTACCAGATCCGGACATGCCAACCAATTGCTATTTTCTGGCCGCACCCCCCGCAAATCATTCCCCGGACCATCAGGACGGTATTTCCTGCAGTGTTCTGAAGGGACAGTTGGGCCTGAGCCCGTTGACCGCCGGACACAAGCACCTGAATCGTCTGGAGCAGGTGCTGTTGCGACGCGAACTGGCCGCCAGCGGCTATCCGGAGGCCGTCGTTTGTGATCTGAGTGGCGAGGTGGTTGAGGGAGTATTCAGTAATCTTTTCGTGGTTCGGGGACGTGAGGTGTGGACTCCGGCCTTGACCTCGGCCGGGGTGGCGGGCGTCATGCGCGGCTTTTTGATGGACTATCTGTCCGATCTGCAACACACTGTCCGCGCATCACGCCTGCGGGTTGAAGACCTGTATGACGCCGATGAGCTGTTCTTCTGCAACAGCGTCTATGGCATCTGGCCGGTCCGCTGTTTCAGCGGCAGGGAAATGCCCCCCAATCCCGTGACCCAACGCTTGCAGCAACATTTGAAAAATGTCCGAATTACCCCCTAAGAAACCGACCCGGCGCGCTCCCGCCAAGAAAACCGCGGGCGGCGCCGCGCCGCGCCCGCGCAAACCGGCCGCGCCCAAAAGTCCGGAGTCCAAACCGGCAAAACCGCCGCGTCCTCGCGCGCCACGCACCGGCACACCGCGCCGCAAGGTCGTGCGCAAACCCGTGCGGACCATCTCGGTCTGGCCGGTGTTGGCGGGTTTTCTGTTGCTGGTTCTGTTGGTTGTTTCCGGGTGGGTCTGGATGAACCTGTTCAGACCACTGGATATATCGCCAGAGGGATATCGGGTACGGGTCGATCGTGGAACCGGCTATCAAGCCGTGTTCGACCGTCTGGATAAAGACGGCAAATTGCGGAACCGGACGCTGGCCAAAGCTTATTTCCGGTTCCTGCAAGCGCGGCCGCTGCAAATGGGCGTCTACCAGTTCAAGCCCGGTCTGAGTCCTGCGGGGCTTTTGCGCCAGCTTTCGCAAGGCGAGGGGCTGATCTATACACGGATTACGGTGATTGAGGGAACGACCTTTGCCAAGCTGCGCGAACAACTGGCGGCCAACCCCGATATCCGCCAGACCCTGCGTGACAAGAGTGACAGCCAGATCATGTCGCTGGTGGGCAGTCCGGTGACCAATCCGGAAGGGTTGTTTGCGCCGGACACCTATGTTTTCGTGCCGGGTGACAGTGACGAATTGGTCTACCGGAAGCTGTATGAACAGCAAAAACGGGTCCTGGAAAAGGCCTGGGCCGCGCGCGCGCCTGGCCTGCCATACCGGACCCCCTACGAGGCGTTGATCATGGCCTCGATTGTTGAAAAGGAAACCGGGAATGCCGCCGAGCGGCCGAAGATTGCCGGGCTGTTTGTCCGCCGCCTGCAGCAAGGCATGCGCCTGCAAACCGATCCGACCGTCATCTACGGACTGGGCAAGGCCTACAACGGCAATTTGCGCAAGATCGACCTGATCACGCCGACGCCTTACAACACCTACCGCATTGACGGACTGCCGCCAACCCCGATTGCATTGCCCGGCAAGGCCGCGATCGAAGCGGCGCTGAATCCCGAGCCGGGGGACAGCCTCTATTTTGTGGCGCGCGGCGATGGCAGCGGCACGCATATTTTCAGCGCGGACTTGAAAGCCCACAACGCGGCCGTACGCGCTTATATCGAAAACACCCGGCAGCGCAAGGCGCAACCGTAATCCGGAGCAAAATATTCATGGGGCTGTTCATTACCCTGGAAGGCACCGAGGGCGTCGGCAAGAGCACGGCGCTGCAATTCCTGCGCGATCGGCTGCAGGATGCGGGTTACCCGGTGGTGGTGACCCGGGAGCCGGGCGGAACCCTGCTGGCTGAACGCATCCGCGGCCTGTTGCTGGCTCGCGAGGCCGAACCCATGTCGTCAATGACGGAATTGCTGCTGGTGTTTGCCGCCCGCGCCCAGCATCTGGAGCAGGTGATCATCCCTGCGCTGCAGGCCGGGCAGTGGGTACTGTGCGACCGTTTCACCGATGCCACCTATGCCTACCAGGGGGGCGGGCGCGGCCTGCCCGCCGCCGATATCGCCGTTCTGGAGACGCTGGTGCAGGGCACCCTGCGTCCGGATGTGACCTTGTGGCTGGATGCGCCTGTTGAAGTGGGGCTGGCGCGCGCCGCCGCCCGGCAGGCACTGGATCGCTTTGAACTGGAAAAGGCGGTGTTCTTTGAAAAGGTCCGCGCCGAGTATGCCCGTCAGGCTGCCGAGTCGCCGCAGCGTTACCGCCGCATCGACGCCACGCAGGATTTGGCGGGCGTGCAGGCGCAGCTGCAGCAAATTGTCGATACCTTCCCCGGTTTGTCCCAGGACTGAGCATGGCTGATTTCAAACCCTATGCGTGGCATGACGCCGCCTGGCAAGGACTGCAAGCCCAACATGCCGCGCAGCGGCTGCCGCATGCCCTGCTGCTGAGCGGACCGGCCGGAACCGGAAAGTCGGACTTTGCCGGAGCATTGGCCGGGCTGGTGCTGTGTTCCGCGCCTCTCGACGGCGTTGCCTGTGGCGCGTGCAAGAGTTGCACGCTCTGGAAGGCGGAGACCCACCCGGATTTTCACCGGCTGGCGCCTTTGACCGATGAGAAAAGCGGCAAAACCAGCAAGGTGATCAAGATTGACCAGGT
>DASUIL010000109.1:0-8755 GCA_036273075.1 Fluviicoccus sp.
CGCGCCCACCGACAGCACGCAGCCCAGCGACACGGTGAGGGCGTTGTTGTGGTACAGCGGCAGGCAGCAATAGAACACATCGTCACGGCGCAGGCGCACGGTCAGGCCGCCCACCCCGGCCATCGACGCCAGCCAGCGGTAGTGCGTCATCACCGAGGCCTTGGGCATGCCGGTGGTGCCGGAGGTGAAGATGTAGAAGCAGGGCTGACGGGCGCGTACGTCGCCGGTGGTGGCCGGGTTGCTGGACGCGCAGTGACCGCTGGCCTCTTCCAGATCCAGCCAGCCGTCCGGGGCGGGGGCGGCATTGTCGCCGCCGCACCAGAAGCAGGGCAGGTCGGGGCTGCCTTGCGGGGTATAGACGGTGCTTTCGATGGCGTCGCGGCATTCACTGCTGATCACCAGCAGCTTCATGCGCACCAGGCCGATGCTGTGGCTGAGCACCTCGGCGCGCTGGTGGTGGTTGAGCATGGCGGCAATGGCCCCCAGCTTCATGGCGGCGATGACGCAGGCCAGCACCTCCGGCCGGTTCTCCATGAGGATGGCTACGGTGTCGCCGCTGCGGATGCCGCGCGCGGCCCACAGGTTGGCCAGGCGGTTGGCCCAGGCGTTCAGTTCGCCGTAGGTCCAGGCGCGGTCCTCGAAGCGCAGCGCCACCCGGTCGGGCGTCCAGCGCGCCCAGAATTCCACGACCTTGCCGATGGACTGGCGGCTGTCCGGGTTCAGTCCGGCCAGGCGCAGCAGGTTGGCCCGGTTGGGGTCGAGCATTTCCGGGGCGGCTTGCAGTATGCCGCGGGCGATGTCGCGGAATCCGATCTGGGTGGCCATGAGGGGGGGCTCCGGGCGGTTGGGGGTGGCAGTGAGGATAGACGGTTTGCCCGGGGTGCGGGAGGGCTGTCTGAATCCGTTTATACGTAACAATTGTGTTACATATATTTTGCAGGAAAAGGTTGTGGGTGGCAACGGGGGGCTTTTTAGATTGCTAACGGGGGTGGGGGTGATTATTGTTTGGGGAAGCGGTATGACGAATTTTGGATGGATTTGAATCAAATATCGGGAGACCCCCACCATGCTCACCGGCTCTTGCCACTGCGGCGCCCTCCACTGGCAACTCCGCGATATCCCCGAATCCGCCACCGCCTGCAACTGCACCGTCTGCCGCCGCTACGGCGTCCTCTGGGCCTATGACCACGAAGGCGAGGGTATCCACGTCTCCGGCCCCAGCAAAGCCTACATGCGCGGCAAGGCCATCGAATTCCACTTCTGCCCCGACTGCGGCTGCGTCGCCTTCTGGTGCGCCCGTTCTCTCACCCCCGAAGGCAAGCGCCGCATCGCCGTCAACCTGCGCCTGACCGAGCCGGAGGCTGTCGCCCAAGTGCCCATCGACCGTTTCGACGGGCTGGACACCTTCGACGACCTGCCGCGTGACGGCCGTTGCGTGGGGGATTACTGGTTCTGAGCGGGGAGTTTCAGCGCCTTCCCGGTTGCAGCGCGGGCGGTGGTTGCTTTCGCGCGGCATGGTAACTATCATTGGTAGATACCAATTGCCGTGAGGTCATCATGGACACCGCCCGTCTGTTCCAATCCGGTCGCAGCCAAGCTGTTCGCCTGCCCAAGGAGTACCGCTTCAGCGGCCAGGAAGTCATGGTCAAGCACTTTGGCAATGGTGTGCTGTTGCTGCCGGTGGACAATCCGTGGGATACGCTGGAGGCCGGACTCGCGGCCTTCGAACCGGGATTCCGGATGCAGCGTGATCAGCCGGAGGCGCAGACGCGCGAGGACATTGCTCCGTGATCTATCTGCTGGATACCAATATCTGCATTTACGTCATCAATGAAAGACCGCCGCAGGTGCTGGCCCGTTTCCGGCGGGAGCGCTTGGGAAATATCGCGATTTCCAGCATCACGGCCTCCGAACTCACCTACGGGGTCGTCAAGAGCGGGTCCTTACGGAATCGTCAGGCGCTGGAAATGTTCATGGCGCCGCTGGATATTTTGCCTTTCGATGAATCGGTCATCTGGCGTTACGGGGAACTGCGTTCGTCGCTGGAAATTCAGGGGCGGCCGATCGGGTCCATGGATACCCTGATTGCGGCGCATGCGTTGGCGCTGGGAGCGGTGCTGGTGACGAACAATGTCCGGGAATTCGAGCGGGTGCCGGGGTTGGTGGTGGAGAATTGGGTGTGAATACCTGATTCCCGCCATCTCCGGCGGCAATAGCCTCGGGGATGGCGGGTTTTGAGTCGATACCTTAACGCCTTCCCGCCGCCAATACCGCCTTCTCAATCTCGCTATCCCTGAACCCCAGCAACTCCACCGCCTTGCGGAACACCCCCGGCGCGCGGGCGATCAGCTCGATCCGCTTCGGCGCCACGATCATGTCACGGCGATGTTCAATGCCGTCCACGATCGCCGCCACCACCGACTCCAGCGTCACCATCTTCCAGATGCCGCCCTTGTTGCCGTCCCAGATCCGGGTGCCCGCTTCGTCGGCGAACACCCCGTCCATCATCGGCGTCGGGAAGAAGGTGGGGTGCACGCTGCCGACACCTACGCCCAGATGCCGCAGTTCCAGCCGGATGCTGTCGCACATCGCCCACACGCCCGCCTTGCTGGCGGCGTAGGACGATTGCAGCGGCGAATGGATGAAGGCCGCCATCGACGAGATTGCCAGCAGGTAGCCCCGGCGCTTCTGCACATGCGGAATGGCGGCCTTGAAGGTGCGCCACACACCGTTGAGGTTGATGTCGATGACGCGAGTAAACGCGGCTTCGCTGCCGTTGACCAGCGCCTCCATCTCGGTGATGCCGGCGTTGGCGATCACCAGATCCAGCCCGCCGAAATGCGCGGCGGCGGCATCCATTGCCAGTTGCAGGCTTTCCATCGAGCGCACGTTCACCGTCCAACCTTGGGCGCGGGCCGGGCCGCCCAGCGCTGTCGCCTGCTGTTGCGCCGCCGCGCCGTCCAGGTCCAGCAGCGCCAGCTTCGCGCCCTTGGCGTGCAGGGCTTTCGCCAAGGCGGAACCCAGGCCGCCGGTGGAGCCGGTGATGGCGATGGTCAGTCGGGAAATGTCGTATTTGGCCATGATGTCCGCCCTCTCAAACCGGCACATGCCGCTGCAGGAATTCAATCTGGTCCTTGACCACGCGCTCGAAAGCCTCGCCGACGTAGATGTCGAAGTGGCCGTCCGGGTAGCGTTTGATCTCGCCCTGCGGCGCGCGACGGGCATGGAACAGCGTCGGCCCGGCCGGGGCGACCGAATCGGTGTCGCAGACGCAAAACAGCACCGGGCAGGCAATCTTCGGCGTCTTCAGGCCGGGGAAATAGCGGATGATCTGCAGGCCGAAGCGCGCCGCCACTTCGTTACGGAAGACGGCGGCATCCTGCGCGGAGAGCAGGCCCAGATAGCCGGGGATGACATCCGGGGCGGTCATCAGCGCCGCCTCGCCCGGTTGTCCCGCCGTCGATACCATCACCGGGGCCTGACCCAGCCAGGAACCGATCTGGTCGCGCAGCGCCCGCGCCGTCACTTTCAGCGAACTGACCGGGTTCAGCGCCAGCCCGGAGGCCAGGCCGTTGGTGAACGGGCACTGCGAGATCACCGCCGTGATGCCGGGAACCGCCGCCGCTGTGCTCAGCACGTGGCCGCCGCCGAAGGAGGTGCCCCAGAGGATCACCCGGCGGCCATCCACCCGCGGGCAGGCGCGGGCATAGGCCACCGCCGCCTTCCAGTCCTCCAGCTGCTTGCCCACGTCCAGCAACTGGCGCGGCTGGCCGTCGCTGTCGCCGAAATGGCGGTAGTCGAAGACCAGACAGGCGTAGCCTGCAGCGCTGAAGCGTTCGGCGAAGGCGTCCAGCCGCATCACCCGCGTGCCGCCCAGACCGTGCGCCATCACCACCACCGGACGCGGGGTGTCGGAAGCAGGCATGTACAGCCAGGCGCGGCAGGTCACGCCGCCGGATGGGAATTCCACATCAAGTCGTTGGGTCATGGCGAAGGCTCGCAATAAAAGGGGTTGGCAATATCTGAAACCAGGTGTTGTCAGATTAGGTGTGAAAACGCATGGTGTCAAATTCTATTTCACGACGCGCTTCGGTATAGTGTCGCCATTCTCCGCTTCCGGATGCCGCCATGACCCTTGTTACCGCCACGTCCGCCGCCGAACGCCCTTATGGCGGCCGCGACCATGAGGCGCGGGTCAGCGAGCGTCGGGAACGCTTCATCGCGGCGGGCATCCGGGTGATCGGTTCGGCCGGGTATCGCGCCGCCACCGTGCGCGTGCTGTGCGCCGAGGCCGGGCTCAGCAACCGTTACTTCTACGAGTCCTTCGACAGTACCGAGGCCTTGCTGATGGCGGTCTACCGCCGCTTGATGGGCGACTGCCAGGCGGCAATCCTGACGGCCATGCAGCAGGCCCCGCGCCAGGTGGAGTCCATTACCGCTGCCGGGGTGCGGGTGTTCTTCGAACATGCCCGCGACCCGCTGTTCGCCCGCGCCACCCTGCTGGAGGTGATGGGCGTCAGTGCGGCGGTGGACGCGATGTACCAGGAAAACATCCGCATCTTCGGCCGGATGATCATGGGCGGCGCACGCGCGGTGCTGGTGGATGACGACCTGCCCGAGGAAGAGGCGGACATGCTGGGACTGTCGCTGGTGGGGGCGCTGGCCTATGCCGCCATGCACTGGATGCAGGACGGCTACCGGCTGTCGGTGGAACAGATGGTCAGCAACGCCGTGCGCATTATCGGCGGCACGGCCTTGGGTATTCAGCAATCACAGCAATTACGGGGGAAAGCGGATGTCTGACATTCACGAAGGCGGCTGCCTGTGCGGCGCCGTGCGTTACCGGGTCAGCGGCGCGCCGGTGGCGGCCTATGTCTGCCATTGCAACTATTGCCAGAAGTCGTCCGGCACGGCCTTCCAGATGCCGGTGTTCTTCAAGCACCGGCAGGTGGAATTCAGCGGCGAGACCATGCAGACCTTCGACTATGTGTCGCCCACGCACGGTCGCACGGTCACCACCCAGTTCTGCGGCCGTTGCGGCACGCGGGTAGGGTCACGCATTACCCGCGCGCCGGGTATCCAGGTGATTTCGGCGGGGTCGTTTGATGTGCGGGACCAGTTCGCGGTGAACTGTCATTTGTTTACGGAGACGAAGGTGCCCTGGGTGCGGCTGCCCGCCGATACGCCGTGTTATGAAAAGCATTTCATTACGGAGGAAGGGGAGAAGGTGGCGCCGTTGGTGGTGGAGGGCTGAATCCGCCATGAGCCGTTTGCAGGAGGCCGCCCGCCGCATCAAGCGCGAGGCCCTGACCGTTTATTTCGCCGCCCGTGACCCGCGCACGCCGTGGCCGGTGCGGCTGCTGGCGCTGGCGATTGCCGCCTATGCCTTCAGCCCTGTCGACCTGATTCCCGACTTCATCCCGGTGCTGGGCTATCTGGATGACCTGATCCTGCTGCCGCTGGGCATCCTGCTGGTCATCCGCCTGACGCCGGAGGTGGTGATTGCGGACAGCCGGGCCAAGGCGCAGCTGGCGGCCGACCGGCCGGTCAGTCCGGCGGTGGCGGTGGTGATCGTGATGGTCTGGCTGCTGAGCGCGGCCGCTCTGGGCTACTGGTGGCTGGCCGACTGATGCCGTAGGGGCGCAGTGCCTGCACCCTCTTGAACAAACACCTCCTTTTCGCAGCCATTGCCAGCCTGTTCGGCGACGAAGGGCGCACGCAGTGCGCCCCTACGGGTCAATCAATACCCCTTCGGTTTCACAAACCCGCCCATCACCCCCGCCAGCAACCCGGCAAACTTGATCGTCGTCCGGTCCTGGAAGCGGTTGCCGACAATCTGCACGTTCACCGGCAGGCCTTCCGGCGTCTGCCCGATCGGCGCGCTGGTGGCGGGCAGGCCCATCAGCGTGGCCGGGGCAATCCACATGAACATGTCGGTGTAGTTGCGCTTGACTCCGTTGACGGTGATCTTGCGCTGCACCATCTCCGGCTTCTGCTGGTGCGGCAGCGCCGTGGTGGCGGCGGGCGGCATCAGGATCACGTCGTAGTCGGCAAACACGCGCTGGAATTTCTCGGTCAGGCGGCAGCTGCGCTCGTGGGCCACCTTCCAGTCGGCAAAGCTTTGCCCGGCGCCCGACATGAAATGCTCGAAACGTTCCGCGAAACCCACGTACTTGCCCAGCTTTGTCACCACCGGCGCGGCCAGGTTCA
The DNA here is from genome assembly GCA_036273075.1 of Fluviicoccus sp. Taxonomy (GTDB): domain Bacteria; phylum Pseudomonadota; class Gammaproteobacteria; order Pseudomonadales; family Moraxellaceae; genus Fluviicoccus. The sequence continues at coordinate 6,211 of DASUIL010000109.1, forward strand.
TCGCCATGCGCGCGGCCTTGGGCTGGCCCAGCGCGATCACGCTGCCCAGCTGGTTCAGGTACAGCGGGTAGAAAGTGTCCAGCGTCATGCCCAGCGGTGCGCCGGTATCCACCTTCGCTCCGGCGGCTTCCAGCCTGCGCTTCATCTCTTCATAAAGCGCCCTCATGTCGTGGTCGATGGGGCACAGCGGATCGTCAATCCACAGCAGCACGCGGAAATCGGCCAGTTTCTTTTGCTTCGGCGCGGGCAGCTTCAACTGCCAGCCGGGCTGCTGGCTGGGCGAGGGGCCGGCGACCACGTCCAGCATCAGTTGCAGGTCGTCGGCGCTGCGCGCCATGGGGCCGGCCACGGCCAGGTCGGGGTCGGCGGTGGTGCCGGGCGGGCCGGGGATGTGGCCGCGCAAGGGCACGATGCCCTGGGTGGACTTGTGGCCGTAGACGCCGCAGAAATGCGCCGGGGTGCGGATGGAACCGCCGATGTCGCTGCCCAGTTCCAGCGGGGTGAAACCGGCCGCCAGCGCCGCCGCCGCGCCGCCGGAGGAACCGCCGGGCGTGCGGTCGGGATTCCACGGGTTGTGGGTGGTGCCGTGCAGCTTGTTGTAGCTCTGGATGTCGCTGGCGAACAGCGGCACGTTGGTCTTGCCGATGACGATGGCCCCGGCGTCCAGCAGCGACTGCACGGCGGTGGCGGCCTTCTTCGGCATGTGTGACTTCAGGCTGGTCGATCCGGCGGTGCAGGGCAGGCCGGGGACTTCGTAGGTGTCCTTCAGCGTCATCGGCAGGCCGTGCAGCGGCCCCCAGCTTTCACCGCGCGCGGTGGCGGCATCGGCCTCGTCGGCGCGGCGGCGGGCGGCGTCGCGGTCTTGGGCGATGACGGCGTTGATCAACGGGTTGCGGGCGTCGATCTGCGCGTAACAAGCATCCACCAGCGCGCGGCTGGTGATCTCGCCTTTCTTCAGGCGGGCGAGGAGGGTCTTGGCGTCAAGGTACAGCCAGTCTTGGGACATGGGGCGGCCTTCCTGCTGGGTGTCGGGATGATGGGGGGGGAGGATAGCGGGTTTGCGTGGGGAAAGGTGAGGGTCGGGAGGGACAAGGGGGTTGTCATTGGAGGCCAGTCAGCCCCCGACCTCCACCCCCATAAACACCCGGATATCTCCGCAGGCCTCATCCGCCTGCGCTTTGACATGCGGATCAGGGTCGCTGCGCCCGGCCGCCAGCAACGGCTCTACCACCGCCATGTCCAGCGTGCCGCAAGTCCGGGCGATATGCCCGAAGCCCATCAGCGCATTGCCACGCACCTGCGGATCGGGATGACCCGCCAGCCGTACGCAGATACCTTCCGCCCAACCGGGCGGGCAGTCAGCGGCGTTCAGGCTGGCCACGATCGGGACGTAAAGCAGCTCGTGCGGTTCGCCGCGCGCGATCACGGCCTCCACGTCGTCGGTGGTCCAGCCGTGGTGAAACGGGCCCATGCTCATGATGCACCCCACGTGCTGAACGGCTTCACCGCCAGATTCGAATTGTAGTAACGCGCATCCTCGGTCACTTCCACCGTCACCCACTCCGGCCGCTCGAAGGCTTCGTCCTCGCTGCCCAGTTCAATCTCCGCCACCACCAGCCCGTCGTTGTCGCCGTGGAATTCATCCACTTCCCAGACATGCGCGCCCACCGTCACCCGGTGGCGGGTCTTCTCGATCAGCGGCCCGTCGCACAGCGTCAGCAGCTGCGCCGCTTCGCCGACCGGAATTTCATACTCGAATTCCACACGCGTCGCGCCGGTGCTGACGCCCTTGATGGTCAGGAAGGCCCGGTCCCCGGCAATGCGCACGCGCACGGTGCGTGTCTTGTCGCGGTTCAGGTAACCCTGACGGTAAAGCACGCCGTCGGGTGTGCGCCAGGCCTGGCCGGTGACGAGGAATTTGCGTTCGATTTCGAGGGGCATGAAGGGAGGTCCCGATGAATGGCATCGGGACAGTGTAGCAGCGCCGGGTTCAGACCCCCAGCGCCGCCAGCATCAGGAAGGTGGCGAACAGCACGAAATGCGCCATGCCTTCAATGGCGTTGGTTTCGCCGTCGTTGAGGTTGATGGAGGCGGCCAGCAGCGTCAGCAGCACCATGGCGCTCTGTACCGGTGTCAGGCCCATTTCAATGGGTGTGCCGGTGATCAGGGCGATGCCTTCGATCACCGGCACGGTCAGGATTACCGTCGACAGCGAGGCGCCCAGGGCGATGTTCACCACCGACTGCATGCGGTTGTTCAGCGCCGCGCGCAGGGCGGTGAGGATTTCGGCGCTGGCGGACAGCAGCGCCACCAGCAGCGCGGCGAAGATGGCGGGGACGCCGGTGCCCGCCAGTCCGGCGTCCAGCGTTTTCGCCATGACTTCCGACAGCAGGCCGATGACGACGATGCCTGCCGCCAGCAGCGCCACATGGCGCTTCACCGGAATCCGGCGGCCGTCGAAGCCTTCTTCATGGGCGCTGTGCGCCGGGCCGTAGGCGTAATTGAAGAAATAGCTGTGCTGCCCGGTCTGCAGTTTCAGGAACAC
>DASUIL010000110.1:0-3280 GCA_036273075.1 Fluviicoccus sp.
CATGGTGCTGCCGGGGCCGGAAGCGCAGCAACTGGCCACCTATATCGGCTGGCTGATGCACCGCACCTGGGGCGGGGTGGTGGCGGGGGCGCTGTTCGTGCTGCCGTCGCTGTTCATCCTGATCGCGCTGTCGTGGGTGTATATCGCCTTCGGCCATTTGCCGCTGGTGGAAGGGCTGTTCTACGGCATCAAGCCTGCCGTAACGGCCATCGTGTTGCAGGCGGCGCACCGCATCGGCTCGCGGGCGCTGAAGAACAACCTGCTCTGGGGCATCGCCGGGGCGGCCTTCGTGGCGATTTTTGCGTTGCAACTGCCGTTTCCGCTGATCGTGGCCGCCGCGGCGCTGACGGGGTATATCGGCGGCAGGCTGGCCCCGGACAAGTTCCGTGCGGGTGGCGGGCATGGGGCGGCGGACAAGCATTACGGCCCGGCGGTGATTGATGATCACACGCCGACGCCGGAACATGCCCGTTTCAGCCGCGGCCGGTCGTCGTGGCTGATGCTGGCGGGGATGTTGCTGTGGCTGGGGCCGATGGCGCTGTTGTACGGTTTGTACGGCTGGAACGGTACGCTGACGCAGATGGGCTGGTTCTTCACCAAGGCGGCGCTGCTGACCTTCGGCGGGGCGTATGCGGTGCTGCCCTATGTCTATCAGGGCGCGGTGGGGCATTACGGCTGGCTGACGCCAACGCAGATGATTGACGGGCTGGCGCTGGGGGAAACCACGCCGGGGCCGTTGATCATGGTGGTGGCCTTCGTCGGTTTTGTCGGCGGTTATGTCACGCAGGTCTTCGGGCCGGACCAGCAGTTCCTGGCCGGGGCGGTGGCGGCGACGCTGGTGACCTGGTTTACCTTCCTCCCGTCCTTCCTGTTCATCCTGATCGGCGGGCCGCTGGTGGAGTCCACGCACAACGACCTGAAATTCACCGCGCCGCTGACGGCGATCACGGCGGCGGTGGTGGGGGTGATCCTGAACCTGGCGCTGTTCTTTGGCTATCACGTGTTGTGGCCGAAGGGCTTTGAGGGGGCGTTTGATGTCATGTCGGCTGTCATCGCGGGGGCGGCGGCCGTGGCCCTGTTCAGGTTCAAGCGCGGGGTGATGGAGGTGATTGCGGCCAGTGCGGTGGCGGGGTTGCTGGTGAAGCTGGCGGCGGGCCTGTAGGTCGGGCTTTAGCCCGACACCGCTCTCCGGTCGAAGGACATTGTCGGGCTGAAGCCCGACCTACAGCGGAATCTCAGGGCGCCAGACGCTCCACCTTCCAGCCTTCACCTTCCCGCACATACACCAGCCGGTCATGCAGCCGGCTGGGTCGTCCCTGCCAGAATTCCACCTTCTGTGGAATCACCCGGTAGCCGCCCCAGTGCGCCGGACGCGGCGGGTTGTCGCCAAACTGTTCCTGCACCGCCTTCAGGGTTTCTTCCAGCGCCTCGCGCCCGGCAATTACCCGGCTTTGCGGCGAGGCGTGCGCGCCGTAGCGGCTGCCCAGCGGCCGCTGCTGGAAATAGGCGTCGGATTCTTCCGACGACACTTTTTCCACCTTGCCCTCGATGCGTACCTGCCGTTGCAGCTCCAGCCACATGAACAGCATGCAGGCCTGCGGGTTGGCGGCCAGCTCTTCGCCCTTGCGCGATTCGTAGTTGGTGAAGAACACAAAGCCCTGATCGTCGTATTCCTTCAGCAGCAGGGTGCGGGCGCAGGGCATGCCGTGGGCGTCGGCGGTGGCCAGGATCATGGCGTTCGGTTCGGGAATCTCGGCCAGGCGTGCTTCCTCGAACCAGCGGTGGAATTGGTCAAAAGGATTGGCCTGCAGGTCCTGCTCGTCCAGACGCTCTTTCATGTAGTCCTGACGCAGGTGGGCGATGTTGCTTTTCATGGGCGGAAAAATCCTTGGGGTTTGTAAGCCATTCTAGCGCCGCCAACCGGTGGCTCCAATGCTACGGCGCAATTTGTTTCTTTCCGTTCGGCCGCGTTCTGGACTACGCTAAGGACAGAACAAGAAATACGGATTCCGGCAACATGCAAGGCCTGCGCGGCATACGGTTCTGGGTGGCATTCTGTCTGCTGGCGCTCCTGCACGGGGCGGCTGCGGCCGCGCTCGCGCATGACAGCGCCGATCCCCGGCTGCGCCTCGGGCACGGCTTGCAGGTATTCGAGGACAAGTCCGCGCAACTGGATTGGCAGCACCTGCCGTCCGCCGGGGCGCAATGGCAGACCATCGATCGCGAAATCCCCCATTTCGGCTATTCCAACAGCGCCTTCTGGCTGCAGGCGGTCGTGCGCAATAACGCACCGTCGGCGGCGGACCGGCTGCTGGAAATCGCCTATCCGCTGCTGGATGACATTACCGTGCTGCTGGTGAACAGCGGCGGGCAGGTGGTGCAGCACTACCACACCGGCGACGGCGCGCCGTTCCGTGACCGGGTGGTGCAGCACCGGCTGTTCCTGTTTCCGCTGAGCTTGCAGCCCGGCCAGGACTACCGGCTGTTGGTGCGTGTGGAAAGCACCAGCGGCCTGCAGGTTCCGCTGACACTGTGGGAACCGCGCGCCTTCCTCGACCATGACACCGACCGCCAGGCGGCGCTGGGCTTCTTCTACGGCGCGCTGCTGGTGATGGTCTTCTATAACCTGTTCATCTGGCTGTCGATCCGCGAAAAGAGTTACCTCTATTACGTCATCTTCGTGCTGTTCTTCAGCACTCTGCTGGCCTCGCTGGACGGCTTTACCTACCAGTACCTGTGGCCCGACGCGGTGTGGTGGAACGGCCGCTCGGTGGTAGTGACGCTGTGCCTGGCGCTGGGCATGAGCATGGTGTTCAGCCAGCATTTCCTGCACACCGAGCGTTACAACCCGCTGATGAACCGCTTGCTGTCCGTCTATGTGGTGGTCATGGCGTTGATGACGCTGGGCGGACTGGTGTTCCCTTACCGCATCATGATCGTGATCACGCTGGTGCTGTCGATGGGCGTATCGCTGACCATCATCACCACAGGTATCCTCAACTGGCGGGCGGGCAACCGGGCGGCTCGCTTCTATGTGCTGGCCTGGGCCTGCCTGGCCTTCATGGTGGTGCTGTACGACCTCAGCCAGCTCGGCTTCATTCCCAAGTCCAGCCTGACCAACATCGGCATCCAGATCGGCGAATTCTGCGAGGTGCTGCTGCTGTCCTTTGCGCTGGCCGACCGTATCAACATCGCCCGTCAGGAACGCATGGACGCCCAGGACAAGGCGCTGGCCGAGGAGCGCCGCGCCAATGCCGAGCGCGAGGAGCACCTGCGCACC
>DASUIL010000111.1:0-4274 GCA_036273075.1 Fluviicoccus sp.
GGCGGCGGCTTCCTGCGGGAAGTCCTTCAGCAGGTTGGCGCGGAATTCCGCCTTGCCCGCCACGGCGTTGAACACCTTGTCGCCGATGAAGAAGCGGTCGTATTCCGGGTCCATCGGCGCCCAGTCCAGCTTGCCGCCGGAGAGGTAGTCCATGAAGCGGCGGCTCATGGTGTCGGTGCCCATGTCGCCGATGTAGTGCACGCCCACGTCCCATTCGTAACCGTTGCGCTCGTAGCTGTGGGTGTAGCCGCCCGCCGTGTAGTGCTGCTCGAACACCGCCACCTTCCAGCCCAGGTCGGAGAGCAGGGCGGCGGTGGTGAGGCCGCCGATGCCGGAGCCGACGATCAGGGCGTCGTAGGGGCCTTTCAGGCGCGAGGCGCGGTAACGGTTGCCGATGCGCAGGGTGCTGGGTTTCAGGGCGGCCATGGGTGCTCTCCGGTGCGGGGTGGTTTTTCGCCAGTATATGCAATTTTTTGCATATGACAAGTGTGCTAGACTGGCTCATCCGACAAACGGCCCGACCTTTCAAGAATAGGGGAAACTATGTCACTGCGCCTAGCGGTCCTGGCGATGCTGGATGTGGAACCGGGTTCCGGTTACGCCTTGCTGCGCCGTTTCCAGAATTCGGTGGGCTTCTTCTGGCAGACCACCCACCAGCAACTTTACAAGGAGCTGCACGGCCTGCACGCCGAGGGGCTGGTGGATTGCCTGGAAGTGGAGCAGGATGGCAAGCCGGACAAGAAGGTCTATTCCCTGAATGCGGCGGGCGCGGCGGAACTGGACCGGCTCCTGTCCGAGGCCGCCAGTCCCGGCAAGATCCGTGATCCGCTGCTGGTGAAGGTGTTTGCCGGGCGGCGGCTGCCGCCGGAGGCGGTGAAGGCGGAGTTGCTGCGGCACCGGGCGTTGCATGAGCAGACGCTGGCGACCTATCGCGGGTTGATGCAATCCTTTGATGCGCTTCCGGCCGGGCGGCGGGAGCGCTATTTCTATCCCTTGCAGACCTTGCGTCTGGGAGTGCTGTTTGAAGAGGCGTGGCTGCAGTGGTGCGACGAGGTCATGGCGGAAGTGCAGTCGCGCTGATTGCGGCGAACGGCACTTTTTGTGCCCCGGACGGCTTTCCGTCTAAACAAAATCTAATCAAGCGCTTCATTAAACTAGGAAGACGACCCTGAATTCACCCTGGTATTCCATGACCATCCGTTCCATCCGTCTTGTTCAGCATTCTGCCCGCTTCCTGATCGCGTTGGGCCTCGCCCTGGCGCTGGTCTATCTGGCGGCGGGCCGGACGGACCTGATGCCCATCAGCCTGACGAGCCTGCTGGCGGGACTGCTGAACCTGGCCATCCTGCCGCGCCTGCGCTGCCCGGTTTGCGGGGAGCACTTCATCGGCGAGCGCAACAAGCTCTGGTTTACCCCCTGCTGCCTCTACTGCGGCCGTCGTTCCGGCGACCACGGCTGACCCCGCCTCCTTCAGGCCTTGTCGCCCAGATACTTGCGCTTGATGCGTTCCACCAGTCCCGTGCTGTCGTGCTTCCACGGATGGAAATCGCGCCGGTAGTATTGGAGGTAGGCCGGGATCATCTTGCGGAACACGCCTTTCCTTCCCCAGAAATAATCCATGCCCTTCAGCCATAGCGTCACGTCGCGGCCATAACCGGAATCGCGCATCAGCCGCCAGAAATCGTAGCTGGTGTAGCCGACGAACATCAGCGAGGTCAGCGCCATCTGCGACAAGCGGATCCATTCATCGCCGCTGACCTGCTTGAAGACATCGAAGGCCACCGCCTTGTGCTCGGTTTCCTCGATGGCGTGCCAGGCCCACAGCTGCGCCAGGCGCGGGTCCATGTCGCCAAAGATGCTGTCATCCTTCATGAAGCCTTCGGCCATGATGGCGGTGAAATGCTCGACGGCGGCGGTGTGCGCCAGCTGCCGTTCCGGACTGAGGCGCTCGCGGAACATCTGCGTGCCGATGGTGACGCTGCGCTCGATGCGGCCGAGGTTGTAGCCGCGCTGCTTCATCAGCCGGTTCAGCACGTCGTGTTCCTTGGAATGATGCGCTTCCTGGCCGATGAAGGCGGAAATGGCCTTCTGCAGTTCCGGGTCGGCGATGCGGTCGCGGAAGTGCCGCACCGAGTCGATGAAGAAGCGTTCCCCCTCCGGAAACCCGGCCGACAGCGTTGACAGCAGCAGGGTGCGGAAGGGGTCGTTGCCGCACCAGAATTCGGGAACGTCGTCGGGGAAATCGAAATCCATGCGGCGGACTTTCAGGTCGTGCGCGTGCGGCGGCTGCAGGCGGGCGGCGGCGGTCATGGCGGGACTCCTTCTCAGGCAGGGGGGAGTGCTTGTTATGACCCGAGGGTAGCCAAGCATTTGCTTGGTGCGTGAGGGCGCGCGCGGACAAGTCGCTTGTCATTCGCGGTCAGGCGCGGCAAATGCAAGTTTAATGCGAATAACCCTTTGCATTATGCTGGGCGGAATTCCTGCCCTGCCTTCGCGGAGACCGCCCGATGTCCAACCCCGCTGACCGCTTCACCCCGGAAGCCCTGCAACGCATGCGCCAGGTGTGCGACCCGCTGGCCGACGCCGTGGTGGCCTGCATGGACCGCCAGCGTCCCACCGCCATGCTGGAGGAAGTGGAGCGCCGCGCCCGCGAGGAAGGCGGACCCTTCAAGGCCTTCCTCGATACGGTCAACACCGTGCCCGACTGGGTGGACTGGGACCGGATCGAGCAGGCGCGGCGTGTCAGCCTGGCCTTCACCAACGTGCGCTCGCTGGCGCTGCTGACCGGTTCGCTGGTGGAAGGCTACATGGGCGGCAAGGCGGTGCATGTGCTGGTGGCCACCGGCCGTTTGCAGCAGGACGTGCTGCACCGCCTGAACGAAACCGCGCAGATGACCCACAACATGCACCAGCCCGACGGCATGCGACCGGGCGGCGCGGGCCACCGCATCTGCCTGGAAGTGCGGCTGCTGCACGCGATGGTGCGCAAGTACCTGCGGGCGCGCGGCTGGGACACCGGCCTCTACGACGAGCCGATCAACCAGGAAGACATGGCCTTCACCATCATCGAGTTCAATTATCTGGCGGTGCGCGGCATGGAGAGGCTGGGGGCGTCACTGTCGCGCGAGGATCGCGAGGCGCTGCACCATTTCTGGCGTTACGCGGGCTGGCTGCATGGCGTCGATGAATTCTTCCTGACCGATTCGGTGGAAGAGGAAATCGACCTCTACGAACGCGTCTGCGCGCACCAGTACCACCCCACCGAAGAAAGCCGGATGATGGCGCGCACGGTGTTGTCGGCCGTGGCCGGGCAGCCGCCGTTCTTCCTGCCGGAAAGCTTCCTGCACGCGCTGGCGCGCGTCTGCCTGGGGCAGGGCGCGGCCGATTTCTACGACCTTCCGCAAGACCCGCGCTGGCAACCGGCCATCCTGGCCCTGCAAGCCGCCAACCGCGCCGCGACGCTGGCGCACTACCGCCTGCCGGGGTTCGCCGCCGCCAGCCGCGCCGCCAACTTCCGCTGGATCCGCCGCCTGCTGCAGAACGGGCTGGAAGCGGAACCGCGCAAGCGAGCCTTCAAGGAAATCGCCTGAAGTCCGGTTGTCCTTCCGGCCCGTGACTTTGTCGCCCGGAGCATTGCCCGGCGCGGGCATTCGTGACAGTCTCGGCGGACAAGCGGCTTGTCATGGGTGGTCAAGGTGAGTCAACTGCGTGACAGGATGGACTGGGTCTACAAACCGCACATGCCGGTTGCCTATCCCAAACACTATCTGGAGCGCGCCCGGGAGCGCGGCGTGCCGCCGGAGCGGGTGTTGCAGGACGCCGGACTGGTGCCGGAAATGCTGGCCGACCCGGCAGCGCGGGTGTCACCGCTGGAATTCACCCAGCTGGGGGGTTCGGTGCTGCGGCTGGCGGGCGACGAGGGCGTGGGCTTTGAAGTGGGCGCGCAGCAACCGCTGACCGCCCACGGCAGCCTGGGCTACCTGCTGATGTGCTGCGGTACGCTGGACCAGGCAGCGCGGCACCTGCAAAGGTTCTGGCTGTTGCGCGGGCGCGGCATCCAGCTGGCCTACAAGGAAGAGGCCGACTGGCTGGTCTTTGAATTCCACAGTGAACTGCCCCTGCCCGATCCGCTGGTGCAGGTGCTGTACCAGTCGATCCTGACCAGTTGCTACCGCGGCCTGCTGTTCCTGCTGGGCGGGCAGAACCCGGACGCCGAATTCTGGTTCACCAGCCCGCCGCCGCCCTATTTCGAGCGTTTCCGCCAGCGCCTGCCG
>DASUIL010000112.1:0-10243 GCA_036273075.1 Fluviicoccus sp.
ATCCACAGCTTCATCGTCATCGCGCCCAACCACACCGGCGACGACCTGATCCTGTTCGAGTCGCAGGCCAACAGCAAAAGCGAGTTCTACCTGCGCCAGATCACCGGCTCGGCCAACTTCCGCACCGGCGGCGACCTCAACGATTTCCTGCACGGCTGGCTGAACTACCAGATCGAGCACCATCTCTGGCCCGACCTGCCGATGAGCGAGTACCAGCGCCTGCAACCGCAAGTGAAGGCGCTGTGTGCGAAGTACGGCATTCCCTATGTGCAGGAATCGGTGTGGAAACGCCTGAAGAAGACCGTCGATGTCATGGTCGGCAAGACCTCGATGCCGCGTCAGGCCTCCATTTCCGGCAATCTGCGCGCCATGGTCGGTTCCGTGGGCCGGAAAGACGCCGCCGCCACGCGCTGACCGCAAACTGTGCTAGTGTTCCCTCCGTGAACCCCTTGTTGACGGAGAACCCCGCATGAAATCCTGGCGCATCCTTATCGTCCTGTTGCTGGGCCTGCAATTGAGCGGCTGCGGCTACAACACCCTTCAGGCCGAAGACGAGCAGGTCAAGGCCTCGTGGTCGGAAGTGGTCAACCAGTACCAGCGCCGCGCCGACCTGATTCCCAACCTGGTGCGCACCGTGCAGGGCTTCGCCGCGCAGGAAAAGGACATCCTGATCCGCGTTACCGAGGCCCGCGCCAAGGTCGGCTCCATCCAGATGACGCCGGAGCTGGTCAACGACCCGCAGGCCTTCGCCAAGTACCAGGCGGCGCAGGGCGAGCTGTCCGGCGCGCTGTCGCGGCTGATGGTGGTGTCCGAGAACTACCCGCAACTGAAATCCGACGCCAATTTCCGCGACCTGCAGGCGCAGCTGGAAGGCACCGAGAACCGCATTACCGTGGCGCGCAACCGCTACATCAAGGCGGTGGAAATGTACAACGTCACCGTCCGCTCCTTCCCCTCCAACCTCACCGCCAAGGCCTTCGGCATGACCACTAAGCCGAACTTCACCGTGGAAAATGAACAGGCGATCAGCACCGCGCCCAAGGTTGACTTCGGCGCACCGGCTCCGGCCGCCGCGCCTGTCCCCGGAGCCGCGCAGTGACCATCCTTGCCGCGCCGTTGCGGGTCTGGCTGCTGCTGTGGCTGGCCTGCTGGTCGTGGGCGGCCGCCGCCGAGGTGGCGGTGCAGCCGCTGACCGCGCGCGTCACCGACCTGACCGGCACGCTGGACGCCGGGCAGCGCCAGGCGCTGGAGCAAAGCCTGAAGGACTTCGAGGCGCGCAAGGGCAGCCAGCTGGCGGTGCTGATTGTGCCGACCACCGAGCCGGAATCCATCGAGCAGTACAGCCTGCGCGTGGTGGAGCAGTGGAAGCTGGGGCGGAAGAACGTCGATGACGGCGCGCTGCTGATTGTCGCCAAGGATGACCGCACCCTGCGCATTGAAGTGGGCTACGGCCTGGAAGGCGCGCTCAACGACGCCGTCAGCCAGCGCATAATCAGCGAGGTGATCGTGCCCTCGTTCAAGCAGGGCGATTTTTACGGCGGCATCCATGACGGGCTGGACGGCATGATGCGGGTGGTCGATGGCGAACCGTTGCCGCCGCCGAAATCCCGCTCCTCCGGCGCGTCCGGGCAGCCGAATCCGGTCTGGTTCGTGGTGGCGATGGTGGTCGGCGGCTTCTTCCGTGTCATCTTCGGCAACCTGTTCGGTGCGCTGGTGGCGGCCGGGCTGGTGGGCGGACTGACCTGGCTGATGACCGGCCTGCTGCCGGTGGCGCTGATTGCCGCCGTCGCCGCCGGGGTGTTCGCGCTGTTCGGGGACTTCAGTTCCGGCAGCCGATACGGCCGTCGCGGCGGCCTGGGGGGCGGCGGTTTTGGCGGCGGTGGCTTCGGGGGTGGTGGCGGTGGATTTGGCGGCGGCGGCGCGTCGGGGAGATGGTGAACATGAAACTGCAACGCTGGTTCCGACACATGGCGACGGGTCGCTGGCAGGTTAGCCGGGCCTTCCCGCCGCAACGGCTGCAAGCCATTGAACAGGCCATCCGCGAGGGCGAGGCCGTGCACGGCGGCGAAGTCCGCTTCGCCGTGGAGGGCGCGCTGGACCAGGCTGCGCTGCGCGCGGGCCTCAGCCCCGCACAGCGGGCGCTGGACGTGTTCTCGCTGCTGCGCATCTGGGACACCCATGACCGCAACGGTGTGCTGGTCTATGTACTGCTGGCCGACCACGCCGTGGAAATCATCGCCGACCGGGGCATCCACGCCCGTGTCGGCAACGAAGGCTGGGAGGCCATCTGCCAGCGGATGGAAGCCGGATTCCGGGCCGGCGATCCGGAAACGGCGGTGACGGAAGGCATCCGCGCCGTCAACGCCCTGCTGCAACAGCATTTCCCCGATAGCGAAGCGCGCTCCAACGAACTGCCCGACGTGGCGGTGATGCTGTAGGCAGAGCCTGACCGGGCGTCAGGGTTTTGTCCTGTACAGTTGACCTTTGCGGAGGTCCGCCTACAGTACCGGGGATACCGTCCCCGGAGTGCCCGTCATGGTCAATATCCTGTTCCGCCTGCTGACCCTGGCCCTGCTGTCGCTGCCCGCCGCCGCCCTGCCCCGCCCGGTTCCGCAAGTGGATCTGGCTCGCTACAGCGGCCAGTGGTTCGAAATTGCCCGCATTCCCAATACATTCCAGAAAGCCTGCACCGGCGATGTGCGCGCCGAATACCGCCCGGTCGGGACCGACAGCATCCTGATCACCAATTCCTGCCGCAAGGCCGGGGGCGAGACCCATCGCCTGAAGGCGCGCGCCCGTTTGCAGGATGCCTCCGGGGCGCGCTGGCTGGTGCGGCCGGAAAACCGCTGGCTCAGCCTGGTGCCGCTGCTCAAGGCTGACTACTGGGTGGTCGACCTGGCCGAGGACTACAGCCACGCCGCCGTCTCCATGGCCGGCACCGATTACCTGTGGATCCTGTCGCGCAAGCCCGCCCTGGACGAGGCGGTGTACCGGCAAATCCTGCAACGGGCCGCCCGGCAGGGCTTTCCCGTCGAAAAAGTGCGGCGCACGCCCGTCAGCGCGGCCGCACCATCCTGACAACGGCCGCCCGCTGCCTTATAGTCCCCACCCCGAGAATCCGGTCCCTGCCATGAAACACATCAATCCCCGTGAGCAAAGCCACGGCGACAACTACCGCCTCGCCGCCAGCCTGGTGGTGCCCCGCCCCATCGCCTGGGTTTCCACCCAGGGCCGCGACGGCATCATCAACCTGGCCCCCTACAGCTTCTTCAACATTGTCAGCAGCGACCCGCTGTATGTGCTGATCAGCGTCGGCGCGCGCGATGACGGCAGCCTGAAGGACACCGCCCGCAACATTCTCGACACCGGCGAATTCGTGGTGAACCTGGTGACGGAAGACCTGATCCGCGCCATGAACATTTCCGCCACCGACTTTCCCGCCAACGAAAGCGAACTGGCCGCCGCCGGGCTGCACGCCGCGCCGTCGCAATGCCTGCGCGCGCCACGGGTGGCGGAAGCGCGGGCCAGCCTGGAATGCCGCCTGCACAGTTCGCAACCGCTGGGCAATTCGACGCTGCTGATCGGGGAAGTGGTGATGATGAACGTGGCCGACGACCTGCTGGCCGCCGGGATGGATGTGCCCGGCTTCACGCCGATCGGCCGGATGGGCTCGCCTGCCTATTACTGCCGTACCGACAACCGCTTTGAAATGCCGCGCGTGGCCTACCAGAACCTGAAAGGAGAAGCCTGACCCTCGCGGGGCCGCAGCGGTCCGGCTAGAATACGCGCGCCACCACTGGAAGGTATTTTCCGCATGCTCCACACCCCCTGGAACCAACTCAGCCTCTTCTGGAAAGTCACCGTGGTGGTCGTGGCGGCGGTGATTATCCTGGTCAATCACCGCAAGGGCATCCAGAGTCGGGATTGGGAGCCGGTGCCCGGCCGTATCGAGCGGTCGGACATTATCCGCACCGGCCAGGATCAGCTGAATTTGTCCGACGACCAGGATATCCGCAAATACCGGTACCAGTGGAAACTGGGCTATCGCTATACGGTGGACGGGAACACCTACCATGGCTCCCGTTATCACTACGGCATCATGCCCTCCAGCCGGGGGGCGCTGCGGGAAATGGCCAAACCCTATGACTACGGCCAGGAAGTGACCGTCTACGTCAACCCCAAGGACCCGGCCGACGCTGTTCTGGTGCGGAACCCCTGACTCAGCCTGCCGGGGCCGCCCGCCCCAGCGCCTCCCCCGCAATCCACTTGAACTGCGCCAGCAGGCGTTCCACGGTATAGACCGCCGGATCACGCAGGCGCAGCTTCACCAGTTCGTCGCCCATCACATGCATCAGGTGGATGGTCAGCTCGGGATCGGGGCTGGCGTGCAAGCGCGTATCCGGACTGAGCGAGGCGAACAGCGCGGTGAAATACTGCCGGGTCAGCGCCTGACCCTGCGCCAGCCGCTCATAGAGTTCGGGCGGCCCGCCCTCCGACGGCATCAGGAACATTCGCCAGGTGGCCGGGTCTTCATCCACCGCCCGCAACACCCCCGCCATCGCCGCCAGGAAGCGGTCCTGCTGGTCCGGCGACGACGGCATCACCGCCTTGAGGAAGGCATGGCTGGCGCGCGCGAATTCCCGGTCCACCAACGCTTCCAGCAAACCGGCCAGACTGGTGAACTGCTGGTAGATCAGCGTCCGCGTCACCCCGCATTCGGCGGCGATGCGCTCGATGCTGACCGCCCCGAAACCCTCGGCGTCCGCCACCCGCCGTGCGGCGTCCAGCAGTTGCGCCCGGCGGTCGGCGGCGCTCATGCGCTGACGGACGGAAACGGATTCTTTTTTCATCATCACCCCTTGCGAGACCCCGGCACCGAGAGTAACTTACAGACAGAAACTTACAAAATGTAATTACGGAGCGGCTCCGCCATGTTCAATCCCCGCCATCCGCTGGACTGGTTTTTTGACGAGCTGTACCAGCGCGATGTGCGCTGCGCCTATTTCCCCGGCGTGCAGTTCGACAGCCCGCCCGGCGATAGCGGCTGGTTCGGTCCCGGCAGCGCCATCTGGCATGTCTTCGGCCATCATCAGGTTACCCTGCTGGCGTTGGGAGTGGCCGCCGCCATCGAGTCGTCCTACCCCGAAACCGAAGCCGCCAACAACGACCATTCCCGCGTCTGGAAACGCGACACGCAGGGCAAGTCCACCGGGCGGCTGAGCGTGCGCGGCAACCGTGTGCGCCAGGGCCACACCATGAGCTTCTTCCTGGGCTGCGTGTTCGGCCCGGCCGAGGTGGCGGACAAGCTGTGCCGCACCGTCCGCGCCATGCACAGCCGGGTCAAGGGCACCGGCGCGGGCGGACTGGTTTACGATGCCGACAACCCGCACATCTTCCGCTGGAACTATGCCTCGCTGGCCTGGGCCTTCGCCGGCACCCACGAGAAATACCACCCTGATCCGCTGGATGCACGCGGCATCGACCGCTTTTACCGCGAATTCACCCGCATCGGCGAAGCGCTGGGCGGCACCGACCTGCCCGCCACTAAACAGGCGGTGTGGGACTGCCTGCGCGCGGAATTTCCCCGGCTGAAAACCCCGGATCATCTGGAAACCTATCAGGTGGCGATCATCCAGGGCGTGGAACATGACCGGCTGCGGCGCATCATTCCCGACCTGTTCCACTGGGCCCTGCTGGAAATGCAGCCGCCGGAGGTACAGCGGCTGGTGGATTTTGACCGGGGCAACCCGCTGGTCGCAGCAGCGCGCATCCGCTTGCTGCGGGGGATGTTCAAGGCGGCGCGGGAGCTGGGCGGGCCGTTGAAGGAGATCCAGGCGGCGTACCGGCGCGCCGGAGCCGCCGGGCGCTCGCCGCAACGGACGGCGGCCAAGCCCCGTTTCCGGCCGGTCACCGGTTAGCCTCTCAGAGATACGCCGCGCAAACCAGCGCGCCGTGACCGGTGGTCAGGCCCAGCTTGCGCGACAGCACTTCCAGCGTATCCCGGTCATCGGTGCGGGCAATGACCGCGCAAAAGGTGTCGTCGCCGGTTTCCCACTGCCAGACGTCATAACCATAATCGACCAGCAGCGCCTGGATCTTGGCAAAGAAATCATCCGGTTCATCCAGATCGAAATTATCCTCGTCGGCGTCATCCAGATCGCTGAGGATGCCCCGCCCCGCCGCCATTTCTTTCAGGTATTCCAGCAGGAAACCCAACTGGTTGTAATCGGCGAACGGCGCCAGGTCGCCCATGGCGTGGCGCAGGGCGGTGGGCAGGTCGGGGGCTTCCTCGGTCAGCACATCGGCCACGGCGGCTTCGGCCTTGGCGGGCTGGTCCCAGATCAGCAGCTCGAAGAACTGGCGGACGTATTCTTGCTGGTCGGGCAACATGGCGGACTCCTGCAATCAATGACAAAGGCGGCAGTATAAAGGCTTGGCGGCCCGATCGCGCACGACGCGTTGCCGGAAATGAAAGCCGCGCCTTGTCGCCATTCCGCAATATCCGCCGCCGCATTCCGCTAAGCTGCCGATTCCCCCCGACCCCTGCCCTTTGCCCCGGAGTCCGCCATGCGCCAGACCTTCCTCGCCGCCGGTATCGCCCTGAGCCTGCTGCTGTCCACCGGCTGCACCCCGGACTTCGAGGACCGCATCAGCACCTGGGCCATCAACAGCGAGCGCGACCGCTCCCATCTGGAACACCGGCAGCTGACGGTGGACGGTTTCAAAATTGCCTATCTGGAAGGCGGTCAGGGCGACACGGTGTTCCTGATCCACGGCTTCCAGTCCAACAAGGACATCTGGGTGCGCATGGCGCGCGAACTGACCCAGCACTACCACGTCGTGGCCATCGACCTGCCCGCCCATGGCGAAAGCACCATCCTGCCCGACCGCTCCTATACCGTGCCCGAACAGGCGAAACGGGTGATCGCCATCATGGACGCGCTGGGGCTGAAGCAGGCGGTGAACGTGATGGGCCATTCGATGGGCGGTGCCATCGCCTTTCATGTGGCAGTGATGGCCCCGGAAAAGGTGAAAAGCCTGGCGCTGGTCAGCTCCGCCGGGGTGATTTCCCCCACGCCCAGCGAACTGTGGCGGCAAAACCAGCAGGGCAAGAACCCGCTGATCGTGCGCAATGAACAGGATTACGAAGCCATGCTCGACTTCACCCTGAGCGACCGGCCGTGGATTCCCGGCCCGGTGATCGCCACCCTGACCCGCGAAGCGATTGCCCGGCAGCAGATCGGGGAAAAGATCTACCGCGAACTGGCCCCCGAAAATTCGCTGAAGGCCGAAGAGGCGCTGCCGAAGATTCATGTGCCGGCGTTGGTGGTCTGGGGCGATGAGGACAAGGTGCTGGATGTGTCCAGCGTCGGGGTGTTCAAGCAGTATTTGCCGCAGGCGCGGGTGACGGTGTTCAAGGGCGTGGGGCATGCGCCGCCGCTGGAGCGGGCGGATGAGACAGCCCGGTTGTACGACGATTTCCTGAAGCAGGGCTGATCAGGCCCGCTGACTCCGCCGCCGGTAGCCCGCCGGGGTCTCCCCGGTCAGCGTCTTGAACAGCTTGCCGAAGGCCGCCCGGTTTTCGTAGCCCACCCGCAACGCCACCTGCTCCACGGACTGGCGGCCGGAGGCCAGCAAGGCTTCCGCCGCACTGATGCGCACCCGCTGCAGGTAATCGTTCGGCGTCAGGCCGGTGGCTTCCTTGAAGCGGCGCATCAACGTGCGCGGCGAGCAATGCAGTTGCGCCGCCATCGCCTCCAGCGTCACCGTTTGCGCATGATGCTGTTCCAGCCAGCGCTGCAGGTTGGCCACCGCCGGGTCCTGTTCCTGCGGCAGCGGCAGGCGCGGCACAAAGCGCGATTGCAGCCCGCGTCCGTAATCCACCACCAGCACCCCCGCCACCTGCCGCGCCAGCCAGTCGCTGCCGTACAACTGCACCAGATGCAGGCAGAGGTCGATGCCCGCCAGCGCGCCGCCGGAGCAGAAACGCGGACCGTCGTGCGTCCACAGTTGGTCGATTTCCAGCCGCACGCGCGGAAAGCGCTGCCGGAACGGCTCCGCCATCGCCCAGTGCGTGGTGGCGCGATAACCGTCCAGCGTGCCCCCGGCCGCCAGCAGGAACGCGCCGGTGCAGACACTGGCCACCGGCTTGTCGGGATGCTGTTCCAGCCAGTGCAGCAGGGACGAATTCGCCGCCAGAACCGGGTCGATGTCCTGACCGATGGCGGGCACCAACAGCAGATCGGCAACCGTTGCCAGTTCCAGACCGCCGTCCACCGCCAGTTCGCCGTAAAGCGTCGTCACCGGACGACCGTCAGCGCTGATTTTCCGCAGCTTGAACAGCGACTTGCCCGCAAATCGGTTGGCCAAGGCGAAGCAGTCCAGCGCGGTCGACAGGCTGGACACCACGGTATGCGGGCACACATAAACGGCTATCACGGGCATGACGGGTATCCGGAGCGCGGGCTTTCGTCCATTTTAGACACAAAGTTGTCATTATTGCCAGCAGCCGGAACTTTAGCCGACGCGCAGAATGGACTCATCGCCGAACACGGCTCCCAACCCCGAGAACACTGTCATGCGCCTGATTCCCGCCTTTGCTGTCGCCGGCCTGCTGACCGGTTGCGCCACCCACACCGCCGTCATCCCCGCACCGCAAGCCTCGGCCTCGCCCGCCGCGCAGGCCAACGCCCGGTTGATCGAGAACTTCTACCGCGCCTTCCAGCGCCGCGACGGCGAAGCGATGGCCGCCGCCTATGCCGCCGACGCCCGTTTCAGCGACCCGGTCTTCACGCAGCTGACCGGCAGCGAACCCGGCGACATGTGGCGCATGCTGACCGGCAAGGCCCAGGATTTCTCGCTGGTCTTTGACGGCATCCGCGCCGACGAACACACCGGCGAAGCACACTGGATTGCCACCTACACCTTCAGCCAGACCGGCCGCACCGTGGTCAACGACATTCATTCGCGCTTTGAATTCCGCGACGGCAAGATTGCCGTGCAGCAGGACCGTTTCGATCTGTGGAAATGGAGCCGACAGGCGCTGGGCGCACCGGGCTATGCGCTGGGCTGGTCGCCGCTGGTGCAGGGCAAGATCCGCAAGCTGGCGGCAAAAGGGCTGGCGGATTTCCGGGCGGAAAAACGCGGCCATTGATCGCGCGGATACAGGGACGATCGCGCCACGGTAGCGGTTGCCAGCAGCAACTGCTACTTTTCCGGCATCCCCGCCGCACCGGAACGGAACGCCATGCCCTCCCCCCTCGACGACCTGCTGGACACCGTCCGCACCCTTAGCCACCAGTCCAGCGAAACCGTGGAGCCCTGGCACAGCTACTGGCACCCCCGCCCCACGCGCGACTTTCCTCCCAAGGCCATCCGCGACGTGGCGGACTACAGCGGCGGCGAGCGCCTGAGCCTGCGCATCACCCAGACCGACCTGCCCGCCAAGGCGCAAAAGGCGCTGGTGAAACAGTGGTGCGATTTGCTGCCGACGCTGACAAATGTGAAGACCCTGTGGTTCCAGTCGCGCACCAGCCAGGAGATGTTCGAGGCCGCCTGCGCCGTACCCAACCTGGAGGGGCTGTACATCAAATGGGGCGCGCTGACCGACATGACGCCGATCACGCGGGCGCAGGGCCTGAAGGCGCTGCACATTGGCGGCTCGCCGTCGATGCAGCATCTGGGGGCGCTGACCGGCTTGCCGAACCTGCAATGGCTGGAGCTGGAGAACATCAAGGCGCTGGCCGACCCCGGTTTTGTGGGCAAGCTGACACGGCTGCGCGGCCTGAGCCTGGCGGGCGGCGACATCGGTACTGGCAACGTGGTGAAGATGGACAGCCTGAGCGCGCTGACGGGCCTTCAGCAGCTGGAATGGCTGGCGCTGAGCTATTTGCGGGTGGCGGACGAAAGTCTGGCGCCGCTGGCGGCCCTGCCGAAGCTGAAGGTGCTGTTGATCAGCAACCAGTTTCCGGCGCGGGAGTATGCGTGGCTGGCCGGGCGGCGGCCGGATATCCAGTGCGAGAAGTTCACGCCGGTGGACGGGCCGGTGAACTGGACCCGGTGCAAGAAGTGCAAGCAGGAATTGATGGTGAGCCTGACGGGAAAGGAATGGCCGATGCTGTGCGCGGCCTGTGACCAAGCGAAGATTGATCGGTTCAGGACGGAATTTGCGGGGTGGGTGGCGGAGGGGCGCGTGCAATAACGCGCCCCGCCTGCTCTCATGGCAAGCCTCGCCGCGCTAATC
>DASUIL010000113.1:0-3840 GCA_036273075.1 Fluviicoccus sp.
ATCAGGTCTAAGGTCTTGTTGGACATTTACAAAAGCTCCAGAGTTACCGGAAATCGGAAAACGGGGTACAAAAACTGTGTGAGTCAGTCGTGAACAGGCCCGGCTCAGCATCCGTCCACGACAGTGGCGCGTTCGGTCGGCGAGCAGTTTAAAGCTTTGCTTCGGCAAAACCAACCTGAAAAACCGCCGCGTTGGCGTGCCTGTTTTCGGTGCAGTGACTTTATAGCAAAAGTTATGCCATTCAATTCAGGCCTTAGGAAAGCCCATGCCTCAAGCATTTGCCGGTGACTTTCGCATCCAGAAAGTCCGGCGCACCAAAACAGCGCACCAAAACAGCGCTGAGACCCAAGTTTACGCACCAAAAAGATGCGCTAGACTTTCAGCCGCAAGCGCAGCTCCCTTCCCGCCTGTTCACAGCCGAGATATTCATGTCCCTGAACCCGGCACCAGGCCGGAATATCGTGCAGGGCGCCGGGGTCGGTCGCCAATACTTCGACGCATTGCCCGGCGGTCAGCTTCCGCACGGCCGCCTGCGTCCGGATCACCGGCATGGGGCACAACAACCGGCGGGCATCCACCACTACTTCGGCGACAAATTCAGACATACCAGCCTTTCTCCAGCTCGGCATCCGGCAACGGCCGCACCGTGATTTCCCGCACCACGCCGTCCGGCTGGTGAATACCGACCCGAACCGAGGCTTCGTCACGCCCCTGACAGAAACGCGCGGCGATCCGGGCGGCAAAATCCAGATCGGCAGCGTCCGGCTGACCATCCACCAGCGTCAACGGACCGCGATGGCTGAGGATGCGGATATGCGGGTAATCCTGATGATAGCCTTCAAGGAAATTGTTCTCGCCCTCCTCCCGGCCGATCATCAGCTTGTAGTGGGATGCGGGGCGGATATGCCGCCCGACCTTCAACATCAGGATGTCATCCAGCTCGTAATCCTTGCGCCCGCGCGAATTCCACAGGTCGCGCAGCTTGCGGGAATAGGCCTCATCGGTGAGGAAACAGCAGCCGCCCGCCGGCTGCGACCAATCCTCCAGCCCGAAGGATTTCGCCAGGGCGATCTGCGGTGCGCGGCTGCGGCCGCTGAAACCGTAAAGCTTGTCGCGATCCACCCAGCTTTCACGCTCCGGCAACGTCGGCGGCATGATCTTGGCCGCCAGCGGGCGCAACAGTCGTTCATCCACCCCGGACTCGGAAGCCACCAGACGCATGTAGCTCGATTTCTGCGACTTCGGCCGCTGGCCAGGCACCTCGCCGGTAATGATGAAATCAAAGCCTTCATCGGCCGCCACTTCACGCGCGCGGTTCAGGAACAGGTTGGCCTGGCTGACCATGAACACCTTGCAGTCCAGACAGGGATTGAGGTGGGTACCGTAGCCATAGCGCGGCTGCAGCACGATGCGCTTGTATTCTTCGCTGATATCCTCAATACGCAGGCGGATGCCCAGCTGCTCGGCGCTCCACAGGGCATTGTTGCGCACCGGCTTGTCCGGACTCTGGCGGCGGATGGCGTGGGTATGTCCTTCCACGCAGAAGCCGGTATAGAAGTTGATGCCCTCTACCTCGATGCCCTGCGCCTGGATCACTTTCACCGCCAGCATCGAATCAAGCCCGCCCGAAAGCAGGGCCAAGGCCCGGCGCCGAATTGCCATATCACAACCCCTCTACGTCAACAGGGCGCGAATTATACGGCAAACCTTGCGCGACAACCGCCCGGCCCGATAAAGTTGAAGCTTCTCCCCCTCCCGACGGATGCCTCCGATGGATTGCCTGTTCTGCAAGATCGCCGCGAAACAGATTCCGGCCAAGACCGCCTTTGAAAACGACCGTGTCATTGCCTTCCACGACCTGTTCCCGCAAGCGCCCACCCACATCCTGATCATTCCCAAGGCACACTACACCACCTTGAATGATGTTCCCGCCTCGGAAGCGGCGTTGGTGGGGGAACTGCTGACCACCGCGTCGCAGCTGGCCAAGGAGCACGGCTTTGACGAAGCGGGGTATCGCGTGGTGATGAATTGCAACCCCGATGGCGGCCAGAGCGTCTACCACATTCACCTGCATCTGCTGGCCGGCCGCAAGTTGACCTGGCCACCGGGCTGAGACCCGTAAACCTGGCTGTCCTTTCCCGAAATCCACTGATCCGGCAGGTATCCCATGCGCCGCTACACCCTGGCTGACCGTCTGATTGAACATGCCGACCAGATCCTCCGCACCCTTACCCCGAACAACCAGGCCGCCCTGCGCACCAACCCCGGCGCTGCGCTACCCGTCGCGGAACTGACGCCGGAGCAGCGACGCGAAGTCGCGGGGCTGATGCGCGTCAACCACAGCGGCGAGGTTTGTGCCCAAGCCCTCTACCACGGTCAGGCGCTGACCGCCCGCCTGCCGACCGTACGGCAAGAAATGGAGCGCGCAGCGTTGGAAGAACAGGATCATCTGGCCTGGTGCGAAGACCGGCTCAAGGAACTGGGCAGCCATATCAGCATTTTCAACCCGCTTTGGTATGGCTTGTCCTTTGGAATCGGCGCGGCGGCGGGCATCGCCGGCGACAAGTGGAGCCTGGGTTTTGTCGCGGAAACCGAGAAGCAGGTCTGCGCGCATCTGGAAAGCCACATGCAGCGGGTTCCCGCGACCGATAACCGCACTCATGCCATCCTCAACCAGATGCATGAAGACGAAGACCACCACCGCAACCAGGCGCTGGCGGCGGGCGGCATCGACCTGCCGCCACCCATCCGGCGCATCATGGGACTGGTCTCGAAGGTCATGACCCAAGCCAGTTACCATGCTTGAACGCCTGCCCAGACACTGGCTGCTGCGCCTGCGCCTGAATGCCTACCTGCCGTATCTGGGCGCGGGCGTGCGCGTCGAGCGCATCAGCCCGGACTTCCTGGCGATCGATGTGCGCATGAAACTGCACTCCGGCAACGTCAACTATGTCGGCACGCACTTTGGCGGCAGTCTCTACAGCATGACCGACCCGCATTTCATGCTGATGGTGATGGAAAATCTGGGGAAGGATTACATCGTCTGGGACAAGGCTGCGCGGATTGACTTCACGGCGCCGGGACGCGGGACCGTGCATGCCCGCTTCCGGCTGGATACTGCTGAAATCGAGCGGCTGCGAACCGAAGCGGCTGATGGCCGGCCGGTGCTGCCGGAATATGTGGTGGATGTCGTGGACGAGGAAGGGATGCTGGTTGCCCGCGTACACAAAACCCTTTATGTACGCAGGAAAAAACGAACGCTGCCGAACACTCAACCGGCCTGAACGATCTCGAAGTCGTGGGTGATCTTCACCCCGCCCGCCGCCAGCATGGCCGAGGCCGAGCAATACTTCTCCGCCGACAGCTCCACCGCCTTCTTGACCTGGGACTCTTTCAGCTCCTTGCCGGTTACCACAAAATGCAGGTGGATGGTCGTGAAAACCGCCGGGATGGTATCCGCGCGCTCGGCCTTCAGCTCGGTGCGGACATCGGTCACCTGCTGGCGCGCCTTCTTCAGGATTGTCACTACATCGAACGAGGCGCAGCCCCCCAGACCGATCAGCAGCAGCTCCATGGGGCGCGGCCCGATGTTGCGGCCTCCATATTCCGGCGATCCGTCCATGACCAGCGCATGGCCGCTCCCGGACTCGCCCACAAAAGAAACGTCTTTCACCCACTGGATGGTTGCTTGCATATTGACTCCCGCCTATGATCATTTCCACCGGCATGGCCGCAGTTTTGTGAATTTTTTGGCATTTTTGCCAAGCAATCGCTACTGATTTGCCATGACTTGTCTATTATAGGGAATTATTCCAAGAACTAATCAGGACACGATCAAGA
>DASUIL010000114.1:0-2305 GCA_036273075.1 Fluviicoccus sp.
TGCTTTACCCTGCAAGGCTCCAGAGCCGGGCTGAACGCACCGGCCGTCGTGACAAAAATACGGAACCCGGACCCCATGAGCGAGAACTCTCCCGCCCTGCGCGAAGCCATTTTCAACAAGCGGATGCTGATCTGCATTTTCACCGGCTTCAGTTCCGGCCTGCCGTTGTTTGTCTTCATTAACCTGCTGCCCGCCTGGATGAATGACGCCCATGTCGACATCAAGGCCATCGGTCTGATGGCGCTGCTGCAGGTGCCGTATATCGCCAAGTTCCTGTGGGCGCCGCTGCTGGATCACTTCAAGATTGGTCAATTCGGCCGGCGGCGCGGCTGGATGATCCTGCTGCATGTGCTGCTGATCGCGGCGCTGGCGCTGATGGGCACCTTGAACCCGGCGACCGAGATCGGCCTGATCAGCGTGGTCGGCATTGCCGTCAGCTTCCTCAGCGCTTCCCTGGACATCGCCATTGACGCCTACCGCCGCGAGCTGCTGCCGGACAACGAACTGGGGCTGGGCAACACCATCCATGTCAACGCCTACAAGCTGGCGGGCCTGATTCCCGGCTCGCTGGCGCTTTACCTGTCGGATACCGGGCTGGCCTGGCCAACAGTTTTCATCGTGGTGGCGGTGTTCATGCTGCCCGGCCTGGTGATGTCACTGGTCATCGCTGAACCGCAACTGAAGCAGCTGACGCCGCGCACACTGGACGCCGCCATCATCCTGCCGTTCAAGGAGTTCTTCACCCGCCACGGCGTTCTGGCGGCGCTGGAAGTGTTGCTGTTCATCTTCCTGTTCAAGCTGGGTGACAGCCTGGCCACCTCGCTGGCCACTAAATTCTATCTGGACATGGGTTTCTCGAAGACGGAAATCGCCATCATCGCCAAGAACGCCGGGCTCTGGAGCGGCATTGTCGGCGGAATCCTTGGCGGCATCTGGATGATCAAGCTGGGCATCAACCGGGCGCTGTGGCTGTTCGGTGCGGCGCAGCTGGCGGTGATTCCTCTGTTTGCGTGGTTGTCCATGGTCGGACACGATCCGGTGGTGCTGGCGGTTGTGGTCGGGGCGGAAGCCTTTGGCGTCGGACTGGGCACTGCCGCCTTTGTCGCCTTCATCGCCAAGAGCACCAACCCGCTTTATACCGCCACCCAACTGGCGCTGCTGACCGCGCTGGCGGCCGTCCCCCGCACGGTCATCAATGCCTATGCCGGATTCATGGTGGAAGGATTGGGCTGGACCAATTTCTTCTGGATCTGCACCGTGCTGGGGGTTCCGGGCATGCTGATGCTGTTCCGCGTCGCTCCGTGGAAGGAAGCCGACACCGGGGAGACACAAAAAGCCTGAATTGAAGATTTGTCTTTTCAGGAATCTTGTGCTGTATTTGCTTGAACAACCAGAATAAAAAGGACAATGACATGAACCACTCACGTTCACTGCTCGCCATGGCCATCCTCGCCCTGCCGGGCCTGTCGCAGGCCTCGGGCTTCTCCCTGAATGAGCAGGGCACCAAGAGCCTGGGGACCGCCCTCGCCGGTCGCGCCTCCACTGCGGCGGATGCCACCACGGTTTACAGCAACCCGGCCGGCATGTCGCGCCTCGCCGGCACCCAGATGAGCGGCAACCTGGCGCTGATCGACGCCCCTGCCGATATCGAGAATCCTTCCGGCACCCCGGCCACCGGCACCAACAACGGTGACATGGTTCCGCTGACGGTGGTCGGCAGCAGCTTTGCCACCAAGCAGATCAACGACAGTTTCCATGCCGGGATCGGTGTTTACGCCCCGTTCGGCCTGTCAACCAATTATGAGGACAGCTTCCAGGGCCGCTATTTCGGTGACAAGAGCAAGGTGAAGGTGGTAGCGCTCCAACCCACAGCCAGCTTGCAGCTCACCCCTGAAGTGTCGGTCGGCCTCGGTCTGGTGATCAGCAAGATAGAAGGCATTCTCTCAAGCCAAGTCTCACCAATGGCCCCCGGCAGCCAGCTGATGATCGAAGGCGATGACATGGGCACCAGCTTCAACTTCGGGGTGCTGGCAGCGGTCAGCGAGGATACCCGAGTCGGCGTCGCCTTCCACAGCCGCACCAGCTAGACCCTCACCGGCACCACCACGGTAACCAACCTGCCGACCGTTACCGGAAAGGCCGTGGCGGTCTACGACGCCTCTCTCGATATCGCCACCCCGGCTTCCTGGGACATTTCGCTGACCCATAAGCTGAACGCCGATGTGACCCTGCAAGTCCTGGCCTCCCAGACCCAATGGGGCGTCATCAAGGATCTGGTCATCCACAATGCCGGCGCCGGTCCGTT
>DASUIL010000115.1:0-4060 GCA_036273075.1 Fluviicoccus sp.
GCGCATTGGACACGGAGAAGGCGGCCAGCGTCAAGCCTCGCCCGCCGGTTCCAGCCCCAGCGCCGCTTCCAGGTCTTCCAGCGCCTCGCGGCTGTAGACCGCCAGCCGTTGCAGGTGCGGCAAGGCGTCGCGGCAGCCGATGAAGCCGAAGTTCAGCGTCTGCGCGTAGCTGACCACGGTGATGTTGAGCGCGTAACCCTTGAACGGAATCGACAGCGGGAAATAGGAATCCAGCCGGAAGCCGCGGAAATACAACGGATTTTCCGGCCCCGGCACGTTGGAGATGGCGACGTTGAAGGCCGGACGTACCCGCCCCGCCGCGCCGGGCAGCATCGACAGCAGCATCGGGGCCATCAGCATCTGGCTGAACTGCATGATCGCGCTCTTCGACATGCCCTGCAGCTGTTCCTTGGCATGGCGGGTGGACTCGATAATGGCCTGCAGGCGTTGCACCGCGCCCGGCTCGTCGGTGGCCAGCGAGGCGAGGATCGCGCCGACGGCATTGCCGCCGCCCGGATCATCCTTCGGACGCACATTCACCGGCAGCATCGCCGTCAACGGCTCGGCGGGCAGGCTGCCCTGTTCGTCCAGGAAGCGGCGCAGCGAACCGGCGCACAGGGCCAGCACCACGTCGTTCAGTGTGCCGCCGCCCGCGCGCGCCACCCGTTTCAGGCGCTCCACCGGGAACTGCTGGGTGGCGAAACGGCGATTGCGGCTGATCTTCTGGTTCAGCGGCGACAGCGGCGCCTGCATCGGCGCGACCAGCTGGTGGTCCTGCTTGCGGGCAGAACGGATCACCGCCATCAGCGCGTTGACGGCGCTGCGTGAGACATCCAGCTGACCCTGCACCCCTTGCCACAAGGCCTCCAGCGTCGGGGCCGGGTCTTCCTTGCGGGTGCGCGGCGGACGCGGCGGCGGCGGAATCAGGTAGAACAGCGGCGTGTCGCGGGCTTCCGCCGTGTGCGACATGCTGCGCGACAAAATCCTGATGCCGGTGTAGCCGTCCACCAGCGCGTGATGCACCTTGAAGTAGATGGCGAAGCGTCCGCCTTCCAGCCCCTCGATGAAGTGCACTTCCCAGGGCGGACGGTGGAAATCGAGGTTGTGGCTGTGCAGGCGCGATACCAGGATGCCCAGCTCGCGCTCGTCGCCGGGGGTGGGCAACGCGGAACGGCGCACGTGGTATTCGACATCGAAGTTGCGGTCCTCCACCCAGCTTTGCAGCGGGTGCGTCAGCAGGTCGGGATGACGCAGCTTCAGGTTCCACGGCGACTGCACGTCGGTGTCGGCGCGGACTTCGTCCATCAACTGGCGCAGGAAATCGGCGGGGGCATCGGCGGGTGGTACGAAGGTCATCAGACCGCCGACATGCATCATCGATTCGCGGGTTTCCCCGGCCAGGAACGACCAGTCGAGGCTGTTGAGACGTTTTGAGGCGGCCATGTTGTTTTCCTTCTGAAGACCGGCAGCGGTGTTCCGAGAGTAGCAAGGGGGCGTCCCGACCTCAAGCGCGGCGGGGCTGCGACAATATGCCGCATTCTGGCGCGCGGCGCGCAACCCTATAATTTCCCTCAATATCCGGCAGCCGCCGCCGTTCCCGCCGCCGGGAAACGAGTCCGCCCTGCCCACCCGTTTTCTCCTTGTCTTCCGGAACCATGCCATGACTTTCCGTCCCAAGCTGTTGCCGCTGGCCATCCTGTCCGCCCTGACGGCGGCCGCCCATGCCGACGACACCTTCCGCCTGCCGACCGTGGTGGTCACCGCCACCGCCATGGAACAGCCGCTGCAGGTGCAGACCGACCCGCGCAGCCCGCGCCAGCCGTTGCCCGCCCATGACGGCGCCGATGCGCTGAAGACCATTCCCGGCTTCAACGTGGTGCGCAAGGGCGGCGCCGACGGCGATGCCACCTTCCGCGGCCTGGCCGGATCGCGGCTGGGCATCCTGGTGGACGGCGAGAACATCCTGGGCGGCTGCAACGCCCGCATGGACGCCCCCACCGCCTACATCTACCCGGAAATCTACAACGCCGTCACCGTCATCAAGGGACCGCAAAGCGTGCAGCACGGCCCCGGCAACTCCGCCGCCACGGTGCTGTTCGAACGCAAGATGCAGCCCTTTGCCGAAAACGGTGTTCGCGGTTACGCCAGCCTGCTGGCGGGCAGCGCCGGACGCCATGACGAACTGGTGGATGCCGCCTTCGGCAACCGACTGGGCTATGTGCAGCTGACCGGCAGCAATTCCGCGTCCGATGACTACAGCGACGGCGACGGCAACGCCGTGCACGCCGAATACCGCCGTCACAGCGTCAACGGCGCGCTGGGCTGGACACCGGACGCCAATACCCGCTTCGAGCTGGCCGCCGCGCAAAGCGACGGCGAAGCCGCCTACGCCGACCGCGCCATGGACGGCACACAGTTCCTGCGCGACAGCGCCAACCTGCGCGCCGAATGGAAGCAGCTGGGCCGGCTGGACCAGCTGGACGTGCATCTGTATGCGAACAGCGTCGATCACATCATGGATGACCAGACGCTGCGCGCCCCCGGCATGATGGGCTACGCCAACCTGAAGCGGGAAACGAAGGGCGGCAAGGTGTCCGGACGGCTGGCGCTGGGCGACGCCACGGAACTGACGCTGGGCATCGACGCCCAGGACAATGATCACAGCTCACGCAGCGCTCCCGCCAGCGGCGTTTACAAGGCTTGGGCCGACGATGCCTCTTTCCGCCAGCAGGGCCTGTTCGCGGAGCTGGAGCAGGCAGTCGGCGAGCGCCAGCGCGTCATTACCGGGGCCCGTTTCGACCGGTGGGAAGCCACCGACCTGCGCCAGAGCATCATGGTGATGGCGATGGGCGGCATGGCCATGCACATGAACCCGACCTCTGGTCACCAGCGTGACGACAACCTGTCCAGCGGCTTCATTCGTTACGAACGCGAACTGGCGGGCAGCCCGACCACCGTCTTTGCCGGTGTGAGCGAGAGCGAGCGCTTCCCCGACTACTGGGAACTGATCGCCAAGCGCGGCATCAGCGGCGACAGCGCCTTTGACAGCGCCGCGCCGGAACAGACGCTGCAACTGGATGCCGGGGCGATGTACAGGAACGGTGACCGCGAACTGTCCGCTTCCGTGTTCGCCAACCGCATCAACGACTTCCTGCTGGTGGACTTCACCACCGGCAGCATGGACCAGAAAGCCACCGGCGTCACCCGCAACATCGACGCCCGCACCTGGGGCGCGGAACTGGGCGGCTCGCAGCGCTTCGGCGCGTGGAAGGCCGATGCCTCCCTCGCCTACACCCGGGGCGACAACCGCACCGACGGCACCGCGCTGGCGCAGGTGTCGCCGCTGGAACTGCGGCTGGGCTTGAACTACGCCGCCGCGACCTGGTCGCTGGGCGCGCTGCTGCGGGCGGTGGATGACCAGAGCCGCGTCGATATCGGCAAGGGCAACATTGTCGGCAAGGATATCGGGACAACACCGGGCTTCGCGGTGTTCTCGGTGAACGGCAGCTGGCAGCCGTGGGGGGGCGGCCTGCTCAGCGCCGGGGTGGACAACCTGTTTGACGTGACCTACGCCGAAGCGGTCAGCCGCGCGGGTGGCGCGATTCCCGGCTATGTACAGACCACCCGCGTGAACGAGTCGGGCCGCACGCTGTGGCTGAAGCTGGCGCAACGCTTCTGAAGCATCCGTATCGAGGTTTTCCCGGACCGTTGCCATCCCCTGCGGTCCGGGTCTTTTTAGCGCCGCTAGCCTTTGGCGGGCTTACCCAGACTTTCCTCGGCCTTCCGATAGCCCAGCGCGATCATCTCCGCCGCACGATCAAACTCCAGCGTACCGCAGGCATTGCGGGCAATCTCGATAATGGCGTCGGGCGGATAGGCTGCCAGCTTCTGCCGGGCAATGGTGCCCTGCATGGCGTCAAAGGCCTGGTTGGCGACATCGTAGATACCCCAGTCCGGCGACAGGCTTTTCACTTTTTCGGGTTGCAGGCGCTTGATGAAACCGCCGATCTTGTCATGGATGGCCGAAGCCGGAGCCGCCGCCGGAACCGCCTTGGGTTCA